>CAYGHY010000076.1:0-13037 GCA_964349435.1 uncultured Oscillospiraceae bacterium | reverse complement strand
GTATAGTAGGACTGCCCAATGTGGGTAAAAGCACATTATTCAACGCAATAACGAAAGCCGGTGCAGAAATCGCCAATTACCCGTTTTGTACCATTGAGCCCAATGTAGGTGTTGTGGCAGTCCCCGACGCAAGACTTGACAGTCTTGCAGCCATGTACAAGCCCGAGAAGGTTATACCCACTACAGTCGAATTCGTAGACATAGCAGGTCTAGTAAAAGGTGCCAGCAATGGTGAAGGATTGGGGAATAAATTCCTTTCCCATATCCGTGAAGTAGACGCCATCATACATGTGGTGCGCTGCTTTGAAGATGGGAGCATTATACATGTGGACGGTTCTATTGGTCCCGCCCGGGATATTGAAACCATAAATCTCGAGTTGATATTTTCCGACCTTGAAATGCTGGAAAAACGCATTGACAGAACAAAAAAAATGATGAAATCCGGTGATAAGAAGTTTCAGATTGAATTAGAATTCTATGATAAAATCAAAACCGCCCTTGAAAGCGGCACTCCCGTCAGGGCAATGACGTTCGGCAACGAAGAGCTTGCACTTGTTGGCCAATTGTTTCTGCTGACATCCAAACCGGTGCTATATGCCGCCAATATTTCAGAAGACGACCTTCAGGCAGGCAAACCCAACCCATATCTTGCCGAGCTACAGGATATCTCTGCCGAAGAAGGCTCCGAGGTGCTGGTTATCTGTGCTAAAATTGAAGAGGAGATAGCACGGCTTGAAGATAATGAAAAAGCTATCTTTCTTGAAGAACTCGGTTTAAAGGAATCGGGACTGGACCGGCTGATAAAAGCCAGCTACAAACTGCTTGGCCTTATGAGCTACCTCACTGCAGGCCAACCGGAGGTCAGAGCCTGGACTATAGTGAAAGGTACTAAGGCGCCCCAGGCCGCAGGTAAAATCCACAGTGACTTTGAAAGAGGCTTTATAAGAGCGGAAGTTGTTGCATATGATGACCTGATGAGTTGTGGTTCATACAGTGCAGCACGCGAAAAAGGGCTTGTACGCTCCGAGGGTAAGGAATATGTTATGCAGGATGGCGACGTAACACTTTTCAGGTTCAATGTATAAGAGCAAGGAAAATGTCGGCCTCAGGTATTCGGTGTTTTTATTGAAAGCCTTTTTATTTCACTCTCACTCAATACCTTTTCCAGATCAATGATGGGTATAAGCTTGCCATCCTTCTTGGCGACCTTTTTAAGGAACATGTCAGATACACTGTCCTTTAAATGAGGAGCTGATTCGATATTATCGTCATCAAATTTTGTTATTTCCATAACATCATTTACGATAAATCCGGCGAACATGCCCTCAATATTGGCAACAATTATCTTCGTCTTTTTCTTAACCGTGTCATTGCCAAAGCCAAACCTTTTATTCAAACTGATTACTGGAAGATTTGTATCCATGTATTCTAGAATGCCTTCAATAAACACAGGCATACTCGGCACCTTTATAGCCTCCTGAAACTTGATGATCTGGAACACCTGAGACGTCTCAGTGCCGAATAACTGGTTATTCAAGCCAAATACGACAACCTGCTGTTCGCCCATTTTTCTGCCTCCCAATTCTATGTATATGAAAATCATAACCTGTTGCTACTTAATAAGGGGACTCCCCGCGGACTTTATTCATACAGATGGAGAGGTGGATTCCCTCCTCCATTGTACCACAAATCTACAATTCGTTACATAAAAATTGCACTTGACAATAAAATTTCTCCGTGTTAGTATAAAGTAAATTTATTGAAAATAGCAATGACAAGGGAAAGTAAGCTGGATTGTACTCACAAAGATATTTTCTTTCGTATCGTCAGCGAGCCGGGGTTGGTGGGAGCCCGGTGGAGTGAACCGGTTGAAGTTCCCCTTCGAGCTGCAGGCTGAAGGTTTTATAGTAGGCTGTGCCGGGAATCCGCCGTTAGAGGGATATACGTATTGTTTGTACGTTATTAAGCAGGGTTTTAACCAATTTGAGTGGTACCGCGCAGAGGATAACTCTTCGTCTCATAGCAGACGAGGGGTTTTGTTTTTTTATATAGAAATAAAGCGGTGTGATATTACACCGACATCGGCAGCCTGTGAAGCGGGGAAGCACCCAAAACGCTGTGGGAAAGATGCGTTAAGAATAGTTAGAGGAGGTTTATTTTATGATTATTGTAATGAACCAGAACGCCACCAAACGAGAAATTGAAAGTGTTGAGCATAAGCTTTCAGAACTGGGTTTCAGGACCCACCCTATAGTCGGGGAATTTAAAACAGTCATCGGCGCAATCGGAGACGAAAGACTGCTGAATACACATGGTATCGCTTCCATGCCGGGAGTGGAGAACCTGGTTCCCATTTTGAAACCCTTTAAACTGGTCGGAAGGGAACTGAAGAAGGTTTCCACCATAGTTGATGTGGGCGGTGTAAAAATTGGCGACAATGAAATTATTGTGATTGCCGGGCCTTGTGCAATTGAAAGTGAAGATACTTTTCTTGAAACCGCACTGAAGGTCAAGGAAGCTGGTGCCAAGATTCTAAGGGGCGGCGCCTATAAGCCCCGTTCCTCACCCTACTCCTTCCAGGGACTTGAAGAAGATGGGCTGAAAATCATGTCGCAAGCACGAGATGCTACAGGTCTGAGAGTAGCGACTGAGGTAGTAGACACCCGTGATGTTGAGCTTGTGGCATCCTATGCTGATATAATACAGATAGGAGCAAGAAACATGCAAAATTTCAGACTGCTTCAGGAAGTTGGCATGACATTAAAGCCAATATTGCTAAAGAGGGGTTTGGCCGCTACTATTGAGGAATGGCTCATGGCTGCGGAATATATAATGGCAGCCGGGAATGCTAACATTATATTGTGCGAGAGAGGCATCCGGACTTATGAAACCTCTACCAGAAACACGGTGGATATGAGTGCAATACCGGTGGTGAAGGAGCTTTCTCACCTGCCGATTATCGTTGACCCGAGCCACGCCGCAGGAACCTGGAAATACGTAGGCGCACTCTCAAAGGGCGCCATTGCCACAGGAGCCGACGGTCTCATTATCGAAGTTCACCTCGACCCTCCCAACGCCAAAAGCGATGGCCCCCAGTCCCTGAGACCGGCAAGATTCGCACAGCTTATGGGAGAATGTGAGCCCGTAGCCAAAGCCGTAGGAAGGTCGATGAATATTGGGTAGGTGCATTCTCTATATTGTCCGATGCTGTAAAAAAGGTTATACTATTAAATATGAGATAAGTGAGAAAAACTTGTAACCTGATTTTTTTGCATTGTCCTTGGCTTACGAGATCAAATATGCTTGCTTAAGGAAGTTACTATGAAAGCACTTGTGATTATACCTGCCTGTAATGAGGAAAAAAATCTTGCTAAGCTATTGGACAGTCTCAGAAAAGATTGTCCCGAATATGATGTGGTAGTGGTAAATGATTGTTCCAGCGACAATACTCTAAAGGTATGCAAAAAATGGGGTGTCCATGTCATCGACCTGCCTGTAAATCTGGGGATAGGCGGCGCTGTTCAGTCCGGCTACAAGTATGCGCAGTATAAGGGTTATAAGGTGGCTGTACAGTTAGACGGGGATGGGCAGCATGATCCGAAATATATTCCCATGCTATTTGCCGAACTGAATAAGGGTGCAAATCTGTGTATCGGCTCAAGATTCATAACAGGTGAAGGCTATCAGTCGTCAAGATTAAGGCGTTTTGGCATAAGGTATTTCAGCAGTTTAATCTATCTGTTCACAAGAAGGATTATTAAAGACCCAACCTCCGGTTTCAGAGCCTGCGACCGCAAAGCTATCTGTCTTTTCGCCGCTGATTACCCGCGTGACTATCCCGAGCCGGAATCCATAGTAACCGCAGCAAGGCACAAGCTGGAAATATCCGAGGTGCCTGTTATCATGAACCGCAGAGAGGAAGGCAAATCCTCCATCACAGGTGGTAAATCCCTTTATTACATGGTAAAGGTAAGCCTTGCAATTATCATCGCTTCCTTTAACCGATACGGCAATACGGAGGTGAATCAACCATAAACAGCAGACTGCAAATCATCATGATCATCGCTTCGCTGCTATTTTTATGCTATATCATTTTAATGCTGCGTGACAAAAAAATTGAACTGAAATATACTCTTATTTGGCTTCTTGCAGGCATCTGCCTGCTTGTCGCAGCTATTTTCCCAGGCGTGCTCAGGCTGATTTCCGACCTGCTGAATGTGGTTGAGCCCGTAAACACGCTGTTTCTCTCGATTATATTTTTCATGTTGCTTATAATATTCACATTGACCATTGCACTCTCAAGAAATGCCAACCGCGTAAAAACGCTAACACAAGAAATCGGCATCATAAAATTGGAACTTGAAAAACTTGCCAGAAAGGAAGGATCAGACCTTTAAAAGCTCTTGTTTTCAAGCATTTCGCGGTTCTTCCCTATATCATCATAGCATACGACTATATTTTTTCCTATTTCCTTTGCATGATAAAGCGCCTGATCCGCTTTGTCAATAACTACTTTTATATCGCTTGAATGCATAGGAAATTGGGCCAGCCCGCAGCTCACTGTTACTTTCTGCCTTTCATCCTGTTGCCCCAGATAAATACGCTGCTTCTCAAGCTGCCTTCTTATCCTGTCTCCGACACTTTTTGCAATAATAATATCCAGATCCCTTATTATTATCACAAATTCTTCCCCTCCATATCGTACAGGAATATCAGACTTCCTGACACACTGCCTGATGATGTCCGAAAACAGCACTAATAGCTTATCGCCGGAAACATGTCCGTAAGTATCATTAAAACCTTTAAAGTTATCAAGGTCAAACAGGAGTATATTTAGTACAGTACCTTTGCTTAGTGCGTAATCTGCCTCATCTTTAAGCTTTTGATCAAGATAGTGCCTGTTTGCCAAACCTGTAAGTTTATCTGTGCGCGCAATTCTGAACTCCTTCTTTCGCATTTCATCATGTCTTTGCACTTCATAGTTTATTCTGGATATTGCAAAAGCAGCCAGCAGAAAAATCAGGCCTCTTATAACAATCGTAGTATAGTTAATACCCTCCATATATAATCTGTCGGATAAAATGCATGTGATAGCATACAAAACCGTGCTTGCCACACCTATCTTCAATGTATGCATCATTTCATTGCAGACACCGCAAAAACCTATTATGAATAATAAGAAGATATACAGTTCCGATTTAATTCCACCGGAAAAAAGGATGAGCACCATAAGCAAAATTATGTCGAAGTATAGAACCGATAATGTACATTTCTTTCCATTCTTAAGTGAATATACTGTAATAACACCGTTGCAGACAGCTACTACAGCTAAAGACTCTAAAATAGCATAGCCCTGAGCATCAATTCTGTTGCTGTTGATACTTAAAACAGCAGAAAGTAAAAGAATTAGCCATCTATATAACAGCACAATCTCATAACTGCGCCTTCCTGACACATTTTTGGCTTTGCTTTGTGTTTTTGTTACCTCCAGTTTAGCTGATTTCTCCTCCAAAATACATCACCCTGCCATACCATTTTACATATATTCCAAGCTGTAAAAAATGATATTAACTTATAGGTCGACACCCTCATACTCAACTCCGTCACCGAAAAACCTGAGCTTTATATGGCTGTGGTTGCCGTATTCAGCCGCTGTTTCTGCGGTAGATTCTATATAGATATCAACATTTTTTCTAATATCAATAAATATTCTGTCAAAAATATCGCTTTGCATGATGCGCACAATTGAATCTATATGCTCCAAAGGCGAGTGACTATTTTTAGCTTCTATTACCACTGGAATTTTGATGTTTTGGTCAGGGCTGTATACTTTAATATGGACACTCCCCGGATTGTTGCTGTAATCGGTAGGATACAGTATATCTCTTTCAAAAAGTATACTCGTACTCATAATAACCTCTCCTCATATATCATCTTTTAGAATCATCCAATGTGACTTAATAACTGCTCTCTACTTCAAAATACCATTAAAATTCATTTTCGTAAAGCTTTTTATAAATTCCGTAGCTTCTTTTTACTTTTTTTAAATATTGTTCTGTTTCCTTAAAGGGTATTCTGTCCAGATTTTTACCTGTCGCACTCAAATTGCTGTCCTTAAGCCATTGTGTGACATTTCCGCTGCCACCGTTATAGGCAGCCAGCACAAGATCCGTACTGCCAAATTCCCTAAACAGCATGGAAATGTACCAACAGCCAATATAAATGTTCGTCTCCGGGTCAAATAACATTTCATTAACATACCCGGTGATTTGAAGTCTGTCTGCTCCCCATTTCCCTGTTTTCTCCATAATCTGCATAAGGCCTCGTGCTTTCTTGTGTGAAACCGCTTCAGGCTGGAAGCCGCTTTCCACCTTAATGATTGCCATCACGAGATAAGGATCAATATTAAATTTTTGTGAGTACTGCCGCACCAGATCACTATATTTTATCGGATAAAGAAGCTTTGTTCCGTTGTCCAAGATTGATACTACTGTAACTAGCAAGACCACAAGAAGAATCAAATACTTGAGTTTTTTCTTTATTGCTCGTTTCAATATATCCTCCACCCTATCGCTGCCATTCATGTTTTTTCTGTAAAAACAGCTTGACTATCGCCTGTTCCAATTCTTTCAGGCTGCCATTATTGTACAGAACTTCATCCGCGACTTTAATGTATTCCTCATCTCTGGGTTGTGAACTGATTCTGCCGGCAGCATCCTCATATGTAAATCCACTTCTTTCCATAGCCCGTTTTATTCTCGTTTCGCGTTCAGAAGCGACCACCCAAACCTCATCTGTCAGATCCAAAAAACCCTTCTCTATTGGAATCGGTGCATCAATAATAATAATATCCCATTTTTCGGAGTTTTTCAAAATCTCCACCGTATCACGGATCTTATCGGCAATATACTTATGGGTTATACAATTCAAAGCGTGAAGCTTAACCTTGTCGCTAAATGCAATAGCCGCCAGCTTTTTCCTGTTAAGCTCGCCACTGCTGCTTACGATTTCCTTTCCGAAATATTCAACCAGCTCATCAAATGCCTTTCCACCGCTTGCTGTTACATTTCTTGCAAGTATATCCACATCCACTACTGCAGCGCCAAGGTCTCTGAGTACACTTGACACAGTACTTTTACCACTGCCTATTCCACCGGTAACTCCGATAATTTTCATTGCAACCACCTTTCTCCGTAAAAACCATCTGCAAATATTACTTTGTCTCATGCCAGCTGGAGCCTGTCTTAACCTCAGCAACAAGTGGAACTTCCAGTTTTACTGCATTCTGCATACATTCCTGCAGAATCTTTTCTACCAGCGACCGCTCGCTGACATGGGTTTCAATTATCAGTTCGTCGTGTACCTGTAATATCAATCTCGATTTCATATTATGTGAATATAGTTCGTTATATACCTTAACCATGGCAATTTTAATAATATCCGCCGCACTGCCCTGAATCGGCATGTTCATTGCTACCCGCTCACCGAATGATCTTGTGTTGAAATTGACAGACTTCAGCTCGGGCAGATATCTCCTTCTGTTTAGTATAGTTTCTACAAAACCGTTTTCCTTACCTTTTTCTATGGTGTCACGCATGTATTGATTTACCCCGGGATATCTCTCCAGATATTCATCAATATAGCAACGTGCTTCCTTCCGTGTAATTCCAAGATCCTTTGCCAGACTGAAATCGCCTATACCATAAACAATGCCGAAATTAACCGCTTTAGCTCTGGAACGAAGCAGAGGAGTAACCTGATCCATAGGAACCCCAAAGACACCGGAGGCTGTGGCAGTATGTATATCTTCGTTATTAATAAAGGCAGAAATCATATTGGCGTCACCGGTTATATGGGCAAGCACCCTTAGCTCTATCTGGGAATAATCCGCATCCGACAGTATAAATTCACTATTTTCCGGGATAAATACCTTTCTGATTTCCCTTCCCATTTCCAGCTTTATAGGGATGTTTTGCAGATTTGGTTCCGTGCTGCTAATCCTCCCCGTAGCTGCAACGGTCTGATTAAAGCTGGAATGTATTCTTCCTGTTGCCGGATTTACTACATTAAGCAAGCCCTCCGCATAGGTTGATTTCAATTTCATAAGCTGTCTGTATTCCAGTATCCTTGAAACAGCCTCATGTTTGATTGCAAGCTGCTCAAGTACCTCTGCATCCGTAGAATAACCGGTCTTTGTTTTTTTTAACACCGGCAATCCCAGCTTATCAAACAAAATAACGCCTAGCTGTTTTGTGGAGTTAATATTGAAGGTTTCACCCGCAAGAGTATATACTTGCTCCGCTGCACAAGTAATTTTATCGTCCAACTGCGCTGAAAATTGCACAAGACCTTCAGTGTTCACCTTAAATCCCCTGTATTCCATATCAGCCAGCACCTCGACAAGAGGAAGCTCAATATCAAAACAGAGCCTTTCCTGCCCGTTTTTACTTATGAGTATTTTAAATGCCTCTGTGAGTTCGCATATAGTCCTGCTATGCCTCACAGCTGCTTTGGAAAGCGTTTCTGCAGGTATTTCGGAAAATGGTTTGAAGCTCTTGCCCTTTCCGGTCAGCTCATTAATTGATTTAAACGAATAACCCAGATATTCCTGCGAAAGCTCAGAAACCATGTAGGTATCCTTGGAAGCGTTAAGAATGTAAGCTCCGATCATTGTATCAAATGCCAGTCCTGAAAAGGGTATCCCCTTCCATTTCAAATATACAATCAGACTTTTGAGATCATGCCCGTAAAGCTTCACGGCAGCATCCTCAAAAACTGAACTGAACTGCTGCAGGAACTGCTCCTCGCCGATATATTCATTGATGTTAATATATGCATTCTCTTTTCCCCAGGAAATAGCAAATCCTGACAACTTTGACTCAAAAGCACCTGTGCGGTCAAGCAAATGATATATTGCAGCCTCCCCGGTTTTTATCACGGCTGATGCAATCAGGGCAAGTGTGATAGGGTCATCCACCATGATAAACTCCAGATCCTTCAATGAGCCACTCTCCCGATCTCCTCCCTGACTCAACCCATATTTCTCTATCAAACTTTTAAACTCGAGCCTTTTAAAAAGCTCATAAAGCTTGGCTTGATCATAACAACCCCTTTTCATTTCGTTTATAGCACAAAGTGTTGGCATGTTCCTGTCAATTGTTGCGATGCGCCTGCTCATAAAAGCCAGTTCTTTATTTGCCTCAAGCTTTTCTCTGACGCCTTTTTTCTCCACCATTTCAATATTTGCGTATATATTATCCAGACTGCCGAAGGTTTTAATAAGTTCTATTGCCGTCTTCTCGCCAATACCCGGTACTCCCGGTATATTATCAGACTGATCTCCCATTAGGCCTTTTACATCAATGAATTGCAGCGGTGTCACTCCATAACAGGCCATAACGCGCTCCGCATCGTATGCTTCTGTCTCTGTTTTACCGGTTTTTGTCACTGGCATCAGTATTCTGGTGTTTTCCGACGCAAGCTGCAATGAGTCCCTGTCTCCTGTAATAATTACCACCTGCATATTTTGTTGCTGGGCGCATGCGGATATGGAACCGATGATGTCATCAGCCTCAAAACCCTCAAGCTCAAGTCGTTTGATATTCATTACATCAAGAACTTCCTTCATGACAGGCATTTGCTCCGCCAGCTCAGGCGGCATGCCCTTCCGTTTGGCTTTATAGCCGCTAAACTCCAGGTGTCTTAAGGTGGGAGCCTTAAGATCGAAAGCAACGCACAGGTATTCCGGTTCCTCTTCAATCAAAAATTTATTCAATATGTTTAAAAAACCGTAAATGGCATTTGTATGAAGACCCTCCGAGGTAGTCAGCAGTTGTTTGCCCTGTATGCCATAAAAAGCCCTGTTGAGTATACTGTTGCCGTCAATGATCATTAATTTTTCAGTGCCCATAAAAACCTCCGAAAACTTCCTTAGGTATTAATTTGCTTATAATGCTTTATTGCATACATTTTACACAAAAAAACGGCCTCCGTAAATGGAGGTCACTGAAAAACCTAGGGTTTTCAGTAGGGGTTTTTCAAAAATCAGTTGCCTATGGTTCCCTAAATACGCGCTCTTTACATGAATTGTTTTAATATTTCACTATCAACCAGCGAAGCTGATTCCTTCTCAAGGAAAACAGCTATCTCCTTATGTGTCTTTAGAATTGTTGCCGGTATCATACTGGTCAGATCGTTTTCCAGCATAAGTTTGATAGCATTAGCCTTTACTTTATGGGGCACACTGGATATGATAGCATTGCATTGCATTATCTGGTAAACCGACATGGAAATTGCCTGTTTGGGTACATCGTCAACTGTCGGGAACCAGCCTTCCCCCACCTGCTGTTTTTTGCAGTTGTCATCCAGGTCCACTACTATGTAGGCTTCCTGTGTTCCAAAATCAGCCGGAGGGTCATTAAAAGCTATATGTCCATTCTCCCCAATTCCAATCAAGCCCAGATCTATAGGTTCCTTTCTCAATTTATCTGTCAGTTTACTTATATTCTGCTTGATATCTCCCTCTCCATTGACAAAATACGCTTTTTTCAACTTGACATGGTTTACAAACCTTTCCTTAAGGTATTTCCTAAAACTCGCCGGATGGCTCTCAGGAAGATTTATATACTCATCAAGATGGAACATTTCTACCTTGCCCCAATCCACACCCTCTTTTAAAAGGGCAGTAATAGTTTCAAACTGTGACGCTCCAGTAGATAAAACGAGTCTGGCTTTTCCCTTTTCAGCTATACATTTATTCAGTATTTTTGCTGCAAGCACTGCCGCTTCCTTACCCAGTTCTTCAGAATTCTTCAATACTTTAACTTTCATTATTATCTCCTCCAGTTTTGTTTGCAGGTTTAAATTTTTTGTTGAATCTCTCACTATTTGAGTAGGACGCCATCATACAGTAAACGGAAATTTTAATAGTTCTTGAGCAGCGGTATATAGGATTTTGTATATTTACCATTGAACTCATCGCCGCCGGGGATGTTTCCACTCCTATATATAAGAGGCTCGTAGCCTTTTTCAAGCATTTTTTCGACTATTCTGATTTCAAGCATATGCAGTGCTGCAAAGATCAAATAGCTCGACACCGGTGCCATCTTCTGCGGCGCGCCATCCACCTCGATGACAGTGTCTCCGAACGGGATCTTGGCATCGATTGTTACATCACAAATCTCATACAGATTTTTCCCCGACGGGTGACGTGCATGAAAATACTGGGGCAAAGAATTGCAGATTTCCCGCGCATCAATGCCGATTAGAAAACATCCCTTCCTTTTGAAACCTTCTGCCGCTTCTATGGTCAGCGTATTGACGCCTACGTGGGAAGCCACAATCGCCGGAGAACCTTCCTTAATGTCATACCGGTCCAGGTCCTTTGCGATGAGCCCGGACTGCCTCTCATAGTAGACAGCGTTAGTCAGTATGGCATTTGTCTGTAAAAAGCCGCCGGCGCGCTTAAAGATTTCACTGGCCGCCATAGTAGAGTGTTCTCCCGTGCCAAGGACATGAAGCAGGTGAGTTTTGTCCTTGCCCAGATATTCTGCAATATAATCCGCAGCGAGATTAATATTTTCATTTTCCTCAGTTACAATGCGGCTTAGCAAGCTATAGATAGTGTCGATATATTTTTGCAAATTGTACATCGATATTTCCTCCTTTTAAGGTTACATTATTTTAATCTGTTTTTGTTTAATAGATTCTAGAAAAGCCTTTTTACAAACATCTGTTTTATAATGATGAATGCAGCTAAACAGTTATTTCCTCACCCCCGACAAATACCTTACTGATGCGGATATCCTCATCGAACACCACTAGATCTGCATTCGCGCCAACGGCTATTACACCAAGACTTCCTGATTTACCCAACACTCTGGCAGGATTTGCCGTCATCATCCCTACCACTTCATGGAGCGGCAGGCCCGCACCCTTGTACATGGTGCGTATCAATCGGTCTGCGGTTGCAACACTACCTGCAAATGATGAACGATCAGGCAATTTTGCTACACCGTCTTCGACAATTATCTTGCGGCCGCTCTCCTGATTTCCTATTAGGTATTCCCCTTCCGGCATGCCTGCTGCCATACAGGAATCGGTGATAAGAATGATTTTATCCGCTCCTTTTATCTTGTAAATCATTTGTAAAAGCTCAATCGGCATATGACAGCCGTCAGCGATGACCTCTACATTCAAGCCATTTATAAGAAACGCACTTTCCACAACTCCTAAATATCGATAACTATTTTTACGTCTCAATAGGCTGCAGCCGGAATAAAGATGAGTAACTTGGCTATAACCACTTTCAAAGGCCTTGACCACCTCGCTGTAATACGCATCAGAGTGGCCGATGGATGCAATTATACCTCTTGTACGGAGTTCCTGCCCCAGCTCCATACCACCCTGCAGTTCAGGAGCAGCCGACCATATCAGAATATTACCCTTGGCATAATCGAGTATTTTCAGGTATTCCTTTCGGACGGGGTTTTTTAGATATTCAGAATTCTGCGCGCCCCGCTGCTCCATGCTAAAATAAGGTCCTTCCAGGTGCATACCCAGAAGACGGGGTGCATCAATGGCAACCTCTTTTGCCTCAATAAAGCTGTCCATCATCTTGAAAAGGTCCTTATCTGGTGAGGCTGAGGTAGTGGGTACTATTGAGGTGGTGCCATGCAAAAGATGGGTGTATGACGACTGCAGAACTGCCTCCACTGTCCCCTCCATATAATCATGGCCACCACCGCCATGATTATGCATGTCAATAAAGCCGGGGCTCAGGTACATGCCTTCAGCATCAAAGATATTCATACCTCGTACCGTGGAATAGTCACCATTCAATATTACATCTGCTATTATGCCATCTTTTATTACAATACCCGCATTGTCAATGATTCGAAATGGGGTAATGACTCTTGCGTTAACAATTGCATCTGTTTTCGGCATCTATATTCCTCCCAGCAATGATATGAACAGTTTGCTGAAAACTTCCAGAGTTCATAAAGTTTCAAGATTTTTATTAAATTTTATAAAGACTA
>CAYGHY010000075.1:0-13050 GCA_964349435.1 uncultured Oscillospiraceae bacterium | reverse complement strand
ACAGGCGATTTATCGAGTCTTTTCAACGTGTTTCGAGGTTTTCAGCAGGCCCTAAATATTTTACCAAATAGAAACCATAAATATTTTACCAAATAGAAACCATAAATATTTTTCCAAACATATTGACAAACAGACTCGTTATGTGGTATAAATTAGTTAGAAACAGTTACTAACTAAATTATTCATCCATTTACTGGAAGCAGGAGGTTAGAACTTGTCAGGAAATGGTGCTATTCGAGAAAAGAACAAGAATTTGATTCTTAATTACTTGCGAAATGAAGGACCTTCATCTCGTGCCAATATTTCTCGCGATCTAAAAATTAGCAAACCCGCCATTTCGAGGAATGTTGAAGAGCTAATCAACAGCGGCATTATTTATGAACTTGGTAAAGACAGCAACAAACTTGGCAAAAAAGCAACACTAATTGCGGTGAATGAGAAAAAGGCATACTTAGTTGGTGTTGACATTGGGAACTATAAACTCAGGGTTGGACTTGCCGAACTAACTGGTAGAATCATTGACGTCGCAGAAATTCCAACTAATCCTAGCAAGAATGGCATTAGAATCATTTCAGATATTGATGACCTGATCGTAAATCTATGTGAAAAGAACGATTGCTCTGAAAGGGATATTCGGTATTTGTGCATTGGTTTCCCAGGAATTCACGATACAGTTACAAAAACTAACCTCCTGACTCCCTTTATTGGGGACTGGGAACATGTGCAAATTGACGAGTATTTTCATAACAAATACGGCATCAACACAATCATTGAGAACAACGTAAATCTAGCGGCAATTGGCGAATATGGTATTCGTCTGGATGAGAATAATGTGAATATAGAAAATCTGGTTTATATCAACCTAGGCGTCGGAATTGGAGCCGGAGTAATACTTAACGGGAAGCTTGTCAATGGAAGCAATAACGCTGCAGGTGAGATTGGCTTTTCACGCTTTTCTTTGCGCGGTATAAATCCAGGTAACAACGTATCTGGTGAATTTGAGCAATGCGTATCGGTCAATTGCTGGATCCCCCGATATAATAAATTAGTTCATGATAAAAACACCTTGGATACATCACAATCATCGGTAGAAACAGTCTTTCAACGCTATGAGCAAGGCGAGGAAGCCGCAACAAGAATTGTAAACGAGATTCTTGACAGTCTTTCGCTTTTATTGATTAACATTACAGCATTGTTGAATATCCAGATTGTCATCATCGGTGGCGGGCTAGGAAACTGTATTAGCAAATACATACCCGTACTGATAGAGCGATTGAAATCAAACACTCCATTCCCACCTAATATTGAAAAAGCTAAAGGAGGAGCTTTATCCGGTGTGTATGGAGCTGTTAGGTTATGTGAGCAACTAATTTCTTCTGACTATCGACTGTTGATAGAGCCGGTAGGAACAACCCAGACAAAATAACAGAAAAAGAAAAGGAGTATCCAATGAAAAAACTGCTTTCAATATTCTTAGCGCTGATGTTCATGATGTCACTGTTGATTCCAGCTATAGCAGAAACAAGCGAAATCTCTGGCAAGGTCAGGGTGCTGTTGGCTGGCTTTGAACTGGATGACACAATGGATCCGGTTACTATGCGTGAATTTGAAGGATTAACCTCACTCTACAATAAAACTTTCGCACCAAAATTCCCCAACATTGAGGTAGAATTCAGCTCTGTCCCGTGGAATAATGCGCAACAAAAGCAACAGCTTGAACTGGCTGCCGGCAATGTGGATGTCCTATATACAGGCAGTTATGTTGGCCAGTTTTATGAGCAAGGCCTCGTACGGACAATTGATGACCTAGTACAAAATGATACCGAACTTAAATTGTATGAAGTTTTCCCTGAAGGTGTGATGCGCACCTCCTACAGCATGATGTCCAAGGATGGCCAACTTTTTGGTCTCCCGGCGGTCATGGGACAGCGGTATACAATTATGGATACCAAACTGTTTGATGACTGGGGAGTGGAGTACCTTTCCGAATACCCCACGCCTGAAGAAATCATAGAAAAATCAACTAAAATGACAGGCATCAATCCTGTGACAGGCGAGCAGAACTATGGTGTCTGGTTTGACACTACCTTCCCAACTGATATTTTTACTTTTGCTTCCTGGGCATATGCGTTTAATGCAAACGGCGGTGAGGGGCACCCCGGCAACCCCAAGGAAATCAAATGGAACCTTAACGGTCCTGAAATGTTCAACCTCTTTGAGGCATATGGTCGGCTGGTTAAGAGCACACCTCCAGGATTTGTCACTGGCAGTGGTAGTGAACGCTTCGGTGTGGAAGAAAACAATGTAGCCATTTACCTTGACATGGGTGGCGGCGGTATCATCCAGCGCTATCTTGAAAGTCAAGATGATTCTATGATCAAACGTTTCAAAGGCGTAATGAACGTTGGACCTAACGGAGAGGGCTGGGTCGCCTGCGATCCGATCATCATGTCTGCAAAGACTGAAGAAAAAAATCTCGCAGCTGCCTGGGAAGTCATGAAATGGCTGGCAGGACCTGTGAGGCAGGAATACTCCTATGAGAACTTTAGGTGGACACCTGCGTTGGCTTCAGCAGACTTCTTATCTGACTTTGACGTGTATACGCCATTGGCAATTGAAATCGCGAAAAACGCTCAATACACCTTAGTCGATGAAGGCAATCCATTCTACTGTGCTGAAATCACGCCTGCTGTCAACAAGTATCAGAGCTCAATCTTAGGAGGTCAGGTAGTTGACATCCAAAGTATCCTTGATGAGCTGCAGACAAAGGCAATTGCCTGGTCTGAAAACCAGTAACCGTTCACAAATAGGGCAGAGAGGCTTTCGTGTCTCTCTGCCCTGCCCCAAGCCTGTCAAGATATTAAAAAGAAGGGAATAGTATTGCATGGCAAATACTAAATCTAAAGACTGGATTGCCGCAGTGGCGTTTCTTTCACCAATGCTATTAGGCATCATTTTCATTTACTATTATCCCATGGTTCAAGCATTTGTGTATAGCATGAACAGGACAAACGGAATCCAGCTAGGTGCTTGGGTAGGGTTTAATAATTATGTACGTGTGCTGAAGGATCAGCAATTTTGGTCTTCAATGTACAACACTCTATACATGGGGATTATAACAGTTGTTTTACATACTGCAGTGCCTTTTGTATTGGCTACACTGATTAACAATACGTCCAGAACACAAAAATTCTTCAAAAGCGCATTCTTTATACCGAATATCATTTCAGTTGTTGCAGCGACAATGCTTTTTAAGTTAATCTTTTATCCAACAAAGGAAGGATTGATTAATTATTTCTTGGGGTTCTTAGGGGTGCCTGCACAACAATGGTTTGCCGACCCAAATCAGAGCAGACTGACGATTTGTCTGATGGGTTTATGGAGGGGAGTTGGATACAACACTATCATCTTTATCGCGGGATTACAAAGTGTACCCAATGAGCTGTATGAAGCCGCGAAAGTTGACGGTTGTTCCCCATTCAAGCTTTGGCGAAGAATCACTATCCCTTTGGTGAGGCCAGTCATAATGTTTGTGATCATCATGGATATTATCTCGTCAATGCGACGATTCAGTGATGTTTGGATGATTGGTGGGGTCGGGGGATCTCCAGGTGGCAGTCTCTCAACTGCGGTTGTTTACATATATCGTTACGCTTTTTCATCTAATGAGATGGGTGTCGGATGCGCAGCTGCCTTCTTGCTTTTTATCGGAATCCTGCTACTGACAGTGGCAAGCAACAAACTGGGCAACAAACGCCTGGATATTTGAGAGGTGATGATAGATTGCGTTTGATGACTTCAAAACAGCAAACTCGTTTCGTGAGCGCTCTAATACTTGCTCCGTTGGCAATTATTGTTCTGTTCCCCTTTTGGTGGATGATTACCACAAGTTTCGACAAGGCAGCGACGACTATGCTGCCCTTTCCAATGCATATTTTCCCTAAAGTTTTCACAACTAATGCTTATACATACATTTTAAAGACAATACCTTTTACCCGTTACTTTTCTAACACTATCGTTGTTACACTAGGCATTATTATTGTATCCACTACATCTGCGTTGCTTGCCGGCTATGCTCTCTCGAAGATTAATTTTCGGGGAAAGACATTGGTGTTTCTTGCGACTCTGAGTGTACTTATGTTGCCGCAGGAAGTAGTTATGATTCCTCAATATCTTTTAATTGCAAAAATTGGTCTGACAGATAACTATGCGGCTTTTTGGATACCAGGTCTATGTTATGTTTTCGGCACCTTTTTTGTCAAACAAAACCTTGACACGATTCCAGACAGCTTGAAAGAGGCTGCTGTTATTGACGGAGCAAGTGAGTGGAAAGTGTTCACCCGCATATACCTACCATTATGTTCCACCGTGATTGCAACAATAATTATTTTACTGTTTTTGTATGGTTGGAACGACCTTTTATGGCCTCTATTGATTCTACGCGACAATATGAAGTTTACTATCCAGATCGGAATCGCCTCTGCAACATCAAGGTCCATTGCAGGGGGAGCGACAGGTACTCTGCCTGCGGCAAACATGGCGATGTCACTACTAAGTGTTTTACCAGTTGTCGTTGTATACCTGTTTATGCAAAGATATATTATTTCGAGTATCGCCCTGTCAGGAATTAAACAATAGGAGGGTTCGCGTGGATACTTTGTTTGCGAACTTACAGGAGAACACGATCAGTACTGATATCAGTCATATGCTTGCTCTTTGGACCAATGATGATGAGCGTATTATGATATTTGGAGCGCATGACGATGACCCGCTCATTGGCGCGGGATACATTATGGCCGAAGCGCAAAAGAAAGACATAGAGGTCTTTGTAACGATTTTTTGTCAAGGCGATTGCGGGTACAGCGTACCTGAGCAGCGTGACATGATTGTAGGCATTCGAAAGGAAGAGAATGTAAATGCCTTGGCGCAATTAGGAATTGACCGCTCTCATATTATCCGATTTGAATTGCCGGACTTCAGCCTGATGCATCACAAGGGGTATCACACTCGAGATGGTGGCATGGGCCTATTCCCACACCTAGTAGATTTGATCAGGGAGTACAGGATTACCAGGGCGTTTATACCCAATGATTTCAGGGAGCACTGCGACCACACTGCTGCGTTTGAGATGTGTGCTTTTGATCTCATTCAGGCTGGGGATCCAATCCTGAGTGACAGGGCTGAACCATACAAGGTGCGCTCCATCCACCAATACTCGGTCTGGGCTGATTTCTCGCCGCTCAATACTATACTTGCTTCAGAGCCTAAAAAGGATATTCGCGCGAATTTTGCCATTCTTGCAGACCCTGGGTATGAGTACAGGGTCCGGGAAGCATTAAAGTATTATAAGTCTCAAGGCAAGATTATAAAGGAGTTAGTCAATGCCCGATCATCGCGAATAGTACAAGGCAGGTGTGCGGAATTATACCTGTTGTACGACCCTAGACCATCTTTGAAATATGAGAAGTACCATGATTGCTTAACTGAACTGCTGAATGGGCATGAGCCTCAGAATGGTTAAGGGCAGTAGGTTTAAAACAATCAGCAGTACAGTGCCTGCAAAACCGTGGCAAAATCAAACGAGAGGAAGCGACTATGGCAAATGTTACACAGCATACATGGGGAGTCCATCAAGGAAAGAACGTTTATTTATTCCACATGGAAGGTGACGGAATTCAAGCAACCGTAACAAACTATGGAGCCATCCTACAATCACTCATAGTTCGAGACAGAGCCGGGTCCCTTGTAGATATTGTACTTGGCTATGATGAGTTGAAAGACTATTTGACAGACCCTTATTTTTTTGGCGCGAATGTTGGTCCGATTGCTGACAGACTTGCCGGAGGCTCCTGCTTGCTTGACGGGCGCCGTGTACAGTTTTCACTAAACGCCGGTCCGGACAGCATGCATAGTGGTTCTAGCGGCTTTCACCTGAAGGTGTGGGATTGGCGAATTTTGTCCAATGGCGTTGAATTTTTCAGGAATTTTTGTGAAGACCAGAGTGGGTTCCCTGGCAAACTGTATGTGAGTATTACTTACACCATTGATGAACCCGGTCAGCTGCGCATCAGTTATTCAGCGTCTTGCGAAAAAGAGACGGCTCTGAACTTTACCAACCACAGCTACTTTAACTTAGACGGCGCAGTAAATGATTGCCTCAGGCACACGCTGTGGGTATCTGCAGAGCACTATGCTGAAACAACTTGCACAGAAGAACCACTGGTAACCGGCAAGCTGCTTAAGGTTGAGGACACTGAGATGGACCTGAGACAACCCGTCAGCATTTTGGATCCGGTTTCTAAGACGAACAATCAAGAAATCGCCTCTGCTGGCGGCTTGGACCATTTTTATGTCGTGGACGGCGAAGGTTTCCGGAAGTTCGCGGAGCTTGCGAGTGAAAGCAGCGGTCTGAGGATGGAATGTCTTTCAGATTCATTTGGTATTCAGGTTTATTCCGGGAATGGCATAAAAAATACAATCGGCAAAAATGGCATGCATTATGAAAAAAACTGGGGCATTTGCCTGGAAACCGGCAATATCCCAAACGCTGTAAATATGGATGGGTTCCGAGACAACGTTTTACTAAAATCCGGCGAAATATATAACAGCACAACGGTATATAAGATAACAGAGAAATAGCTTGGGAAGATAATAGTGTGGGAAGGGATGTTTGCTCGTATCTTCTGATCTATAATGCATGCCGAAATAAGAGGAAAGTGGAGGTCGAAATGGTGAAAAAAATAAGAATGGCCATCGTAGGTGCAGGCACATGGGGTGAAAATCATGCGAGGTTGTATCAGGAACACCCATTTTGCGAAGTTGTCGCGATTTGTGACTTAAACTTGAAAAGGGCCAGAGAAAGCGCTAGTCGTCTGGGAATTGATAAAGTGTTCGATGATTATGTGACAATGTTGAATGAAGTGGATTGCGATGCTGTTGCAATCGTAACTCCCGATTTTGCGCATACCGAGCCGGCCTTGTGCGCGGCAAGCTATAAAAAACACCTCCTGATTGAAAAGCCAATCGCTACTAAAAAGGAAGAAATCATTCAGATTATGCGAGCTGTTAAAGATAATGGCGTACGCGCTATGGTGGATTTACATAACCGTTGGAGTCCACCTTTCAACAGAGCAGCTCAAGCAATAGAGCAAGGTATACTGGGTCAAGTCTATTCTGGCTACTATAGAATGAACGATGCCAAATGGGTAGCAACAGACATGTTGTCCTGGGCGGCTGAATCTTCGATTCTATGGTTCCTGGGCACCCATTCTATTGACACCTTGAATTGGTTGTTTAACAGTAAGGTTAGACGAGTATACAGCGTTTCAAGGGAAGGCATCCTTAAGGGAATGGGCATAGACACAGTAGATGAATATCTGACAACCTTGGAATATGAGAATGGCTGTGTAGCACAAATGGAAAACGGCTGGATCACCCCAAACGCGAATCCATGTGTCAACGACATCAAGTGTAACATCCTTGGCACAAAAGGTATGATTGAAATTGACGCATCTAATCATAGCCTAATACAGCTCTATACGGATGAAAAAGTTGTCGTGCCGGATATGATGGTCCAGAACCGAATTTTTGGGGCACCAAAAGGTTTCGCCTTTGAGAGCATCCGTAGTTTTGTCGATTGCTTGATCAGCGGAGAGGAGTTCCATGTATCTCTTGAGGCTGCGGCTCAGGCCAGCTTTGTGGTTCTCGCGATTCTGGAATCCGCAAAACACCGACAACCAGTTGAGGTCAACTATTACGGCATTTGCTAAATGATAGTTTTTCAGTTTTCTTAATGTTTTTGATATGATCGTGTATTGAGTGGAATATACAAACATTGCGTTCCAGTAAACGCGGAAACATGCCTATATGTTTCGTCGCGAGTAAATCGTTTAATACGAATGCATGTGCACTGCTTAAATGGATAGTGCTATGAAAACGAGAAAAGCATGACGTTCTTGCGCTTGTATCGAAACATGACGTCAACAATGGAGAACAAGTATTCAATCAATTGATTAAGGAAACTTAGCGTTTTTAGATCCAATACTTGTACAATAAGAATGAGTAAACCAAGGAGGAAGCAATGCTGGATAAGAGAGATATTTACAAGTGGTGCTGCGTACCCAAGGAGTCATTGGTCAACCATCCCGATTTGCGGATTCCCCTGCGTATTGTGCCGGATGGAAAAACACTTGGGGAAGAAATGGCACTCGACTTTATCGAGGAAATTATCAGGGCGAATGAAAAAAGCGCACAATTCAACGCAATTGTTCCCTGTGGCCCCAATGAGTGGTACAAACCCTTTGTGCAAATTGTAAAAGAACGGCGTGTGTCATTGAAAAACATGAGGGTCTTCCATATGGATGAGATGCTAGATTGGGAGGGAAAACCACTTCATCCGCAGGATCCGTCGAACTTTCGCAGCTTTATGGACAAAAATTTCTATGGCCCCATCGATGATGAGTTAGCGGTTTTGACAGAGAACCGGCTCTATCTCAACGCAGAAAATTATGTGCAAATTGCTCAACTTATCGCGGAAACCGAGATTGATTACACACTGGGGGGCATTGGGCAGGACGGCCACTTGGCATTCAATCAGGCCCGGCGCAACCCCTATCAATACGTGACGTTGGATGAGATGCGTAATTCTACTGCGCGCCTCCAGGAAAACAATTTTGACACCCTGATTGCCCTGTCCCAGCGTGCTTTCGGGACAGCTTGGCAATTCCAACCGGCGATGTCTCTGACACTAGGCGCGAAGGAGTGCATGAAAGCCAAAAAAGTCAGGATTTATTCTGCTACCGGTGCCTGGAAGCAAACCGCGCTCCGGATTGCGCTTTTTTCGGAACCGACACCAGAATATCCTGCCACTTTACTTTCAGAGCATCCCGATGCGCGGGTTACTGTCACGGAAGAAACAGCTCGACATCCCTTCGCGGAAAATCCGCAGTGGTGCTTCAGAGGAGTAAACGCATGAGAGTGAAGTTTCATCGGATTATCGGAACAGGCGGGATTGGCGTCGGGCTGCTGTTTGAGTCAGGAACAAACGAAACCTTAGGGCGGAATGAATCACGTCTTGCCCATTTGAGTGCTGCTAAGGATTATTGCAAACAGCACATCGTCCTTCATTACACTGCAACTCTGATTGCTGACCTAGTTCCGGTACACCCGGTTGGATTAGTCGGGAAAGATTCATATGGAATGCCGCTTATTGAGGAAATGAAAAGCGCGGGAATGACAATGGATCATGTTTATCTTCATCCCTATCTCCCGACAACCGTTAGTTTTTGTCTGCAGTACCCAGATAAGGATGGCTGTAATATCACCGCGTCCAACGGCGCAAGCGATGGTGTTACCTCGGAGTTAATCCTTCAATCCTTGAAGGAAATCGGCGTTGACCGACAGACTCTCCTAGCTGCGATTCCCGAAGTGCGTCCAGAGACTCGAATGAAGATGCTGGCTTATGGTCGCGAACAAGGTAGCTTCAATGTCATTTCAATCCCCGAAGCGGAGGCGGCGTACTTCAAACAGTCGAATGTATTCGCGTATTGCGATTTGCTGGCTATCAATCAATTGGAAGCGGCTGCCCTGCATGCCGGCACTGATAACAACTGCTCTCTGGTGGACGGCCTATATCGGGAGATGATCAAAATTAACCGTGATGCATGTTTGCTCGTGACCTGTGGAAAGGAAGGGGCCTATGCCGCACAATCTGGAAGAATTGAATTTATCCCGCCGATTCCCGTAATACCGGTCAATACTACTGGAGCTGGCGATGCTTTCCTGGGCGGACTCCTGGCGGGTCTGGCTTATGGCCTGCCCCTGACAAAAGGCCGGGGTGACGCTTTTTTTGGGGCTACTGAGCTAGAAAGCGCAGCAGAATTTGGGGCGATATGTGCAGGTATGTCAGTGGAATCAGTAGACACAATTGCACAGCATGTCAATCGCTTAAACATTCAAGAATGGATAAGGCAAAACAGCTGGCGAGCCAGCTCTTTACTCACGGGACTGCTAAAAGGTTCATAAACCGCCAGGTTTTTGGAATTTTTTGGTCGGAAAACAAGTAACAAAGTTAGAAGTGAAACACGTTGATGCCCCGGCAATACATCCGAGAAATTAAAGAGCTCGGAACAAGCGAAAAAACGCAAACAAACAAGGGTAGGAGGAAGGCAATATGTTGATGAAATTGCTCTACATTGATGAAGAAAAGGTGATTGTTAATGCAGCTTTCGAGCTAAAGAGGATATTGGAGCAAATGGATTCCAACCTGGAAATCGCCTTATGCGGCATGCCTCAAAAAAGTCCCAGCAAGGGTTTTTGGCTTGGCACCTTTGATGCCATGGGGCTTGATTCCCCCCCTGTCAACCAAAAAAAATTTGACGATGCTTATTTTATTGACACTGAGGGAGTCGAGGGCATTATTG
Source organism: uncultured Oscillospiraceae bacterium (assembly GCA_964349435.1). Taxonomy (GTDB): domain Bacteria; phylum Bacillota; class Clostridia; order Acetivibrionales; family DTU013; genus CAYGHY01. Next base: position 2,629 of record CAYGHY010000075.1, on the reverse strand, counting down.
CCGGCACAAACTCCCGTAGTGTACTACTAGGTGTATATCGGTATCTGCGAGAGCTAGGCTGTGCTTGGGTACGTCCGGGCGATAAGGGAGAAGTTATTCCCCGTACATCGCTTGCTGGCAGCAGTATAAAGCTCAATGAAAGCGCATCATTCCGTCACCGCGGCGTCTGCATTGAAGGCGCTGTCAACTATGACCATGTAAACGAGATGGTCAGTTGGCTGCCTAAAATCGGCATGAACGCCTACTTCAATCAGTTCTGGACGCCTTATACCTTCTATGACCGTTGGTATAATCACATTGATAACCCCAAGCTAAAACCGGAGCCCGTGACTGTGGAAGAGGTAGATGGTTTTGTGCAAAGCCAACTGGTCAGTATCCGTAACAATGGCATGCTCTACCACGCAACTGGACATGGTTGGACCTGTGCGCCTTTTGGCCTGGACAGCCTTGGCTGGTACCCTTATGAAGGGGAGTTACCCGACGAAGTGGAGGAACTGCTAGCCCAGGTCAAAGGGAAGCGTGAACTGCACGACGGAATTCCTCTAAACACAAACCTTTGCTACTCAAATCCAATTGTCCGCCAAAAAATGATCAGTGCGATCATCAATTACTGCGAACAGAACAAGGATGTAGATTTTCTTCACTTCTGGCTGGCAGACGCTATGAATTGCCATTGCGAATGCGAAAACTGCATAAAGAAGAGGCCGTCTGACAATTATGTTGACCTGCTCAATGAACTTGATGAGCAAATGACTAAAGCTGGCGTCCCAACTCGGGTGGTTTTCCTTATTTACTTTGATTTACTTTGGAGCCCAGTCTCCAGTAGAATCAAAAACCCGGATCGCTTTGTCCTGCAATTCGCTCCGATTTCTCGGACATACAGTGCTTCATATATGCAATCAGTACCAAGCGACAGTATAGAGGAACCTCATCCCTTTGCCTACAACGAATTGCAGCTTCCCCGTTCTGTGGATGAAAACCTGGTTTACCTTCGAGGATGGCAGAAACATTTCGAGGGTGATAGCTTTGTTTTTGACTATCATCTGTGGCGTGACCACCTGCGCGATGTCGGATACGCGCAAATTTCTAAAGTCCTGTTCCAGGATATGCAAGGGCTGAAACGGCTGGGCTTGAATGGGATGATGAGCTGTCAGGCGCAGCGGGTGTTTTCGCCCTCCGCACTACCCATGCTTTTAATGGCCGACGCGCTGTGGGATGAGAATGCTGATTATGAAACCTGCGTACAAAAGCATTACCAGCAAATGTACGGTGAGTCCTGGCTGAAGGTTCGAGAATATCTGGAAGGTATATCAATGCTGTTCGACAGTTCCTACCTTCGCCAAGAAAAAAAACCGGTCGATTCTGACGTTCAGCGGGGCTTTGAACAGGCAGAGATGCTGGTCCGAAATTTTCAGCCATTTATTCAATCAAAGTTGGACGAGGAAGCCCCAATGCATCCCGCTGTCCGCCATTCCTACTTTATCTTGAAACATCACGCTGAATTGTCTCTGTTGCTCGCGAAGGCGCTTCAATACAAGGCAGCTGGTGAAAATGAGCGCGTCAAGCCAGCCTGGGAGAAAGCTGCGGAGTACGCCCAAGTGAATGAACTTGCACTGAAGGACGAATTTGATGTCTATGAATTCATAAATGTTATAGGTGGGAGTATTACAAGGACTGAATGGGAGTGGCAGCAATAGCATATTATCAGACAAATCATATGTTTATGGCTCTCTACCCAGGAAAGGTAAGGTGATTATGAACAAGGAACGCAAAACGAACCTTGTCATTCGAGCATATCAAGAGAAAGATAAAAAGCAGATACAGAATATCTGCTTGATTACAGCACCTCACTTTTTGATTTGTAATGAAATGATGCGGCGTTTGCTATTGATCGCTTTCTGTAATTACTATATAGAACATGAGCCGCACAATTGTTTTGTTGCTGCAAATGAGTTGGATGAAGCGGTAGGTTATATCCTCTGTGCAGAAAATGCCAATGCGTGGTATAGGACTTTCTCTGATATATACGTTTCATCCGAAGAAAATGAAGACGCTAAAAATTTTCTAGAAAGCACCTGTAAAAATTGCCTAAGTATGTCCTCGGACTACCCGGCGCATCTGCATACGGACATTATTCCTGAATATCAACGATTGGGTTTGGGTTCACTGCTGATGGAAGCCTTATTTAAGAATCTTCAAGAAAAGCAAATTCCAGGCCTCATGCTATCAGTATCAACTCAAAACATTGGTGCAATTCGGTTCTATGAAAAGATTGGATTTTCCATCCTTGACCAGCATGATAACGTTACAGTGATGGGCATAAGAATTTGCCCAATATAAATGAGAAGTCCTTAGATGGGCAATGAGATATCAAGGTTATTAAATTTTCTGGATGATACGACCTCTTTTTATTAAAGAGATATTTCAAGTACAAACGAGATTAGGGATCGGGAATGGAATACAATACCATAAAGACTAAAAATCGACGATGAGTCATTGGTTAGTTTATCACACCGTCACCCGTGTCCCCGTAAGGAAGATGACTGCCAATCTGCCAACATCCGTCACTTCGATAGTAAGCGTCAAACGCCGTTTCTAACCCTACACTCTGCCGGCGCGCTAATCGGCA
>CAYGHY010000074.1:0-13126 GCA_964349435.1 uncultured Oscillospiraceae bacterium | reverse complement strand
CGGTTGCTTTCTAAAAAAAGCTTGAAGTTATTCCCCGTAACATTATAATAGATATCAAAGTACCAGGACTAAAAAAGAGTATAGGAGTATTGAATGCCAATAGTAATAGAGAATCTTTCATATACATATTTGCAGGACACACCATTTGAAAAAGTAGCACTGCAGGACATTAACCTGAGAATAGAGGATGGTGAGTTTACAGGATTAATAGGGCATACCGGCTCGGGCAAATCTACACTGATCCAGCATTTTAATGGGCTTTTGAAGCCAACATCAGGGCGGGTTTTGATTAACGGGCTTGAGACTTCGGTAAAGAACCTCAAGGAATTAAGACAGCATGTGGGTATTGTATTCCAGTATCCCGAGCACCAATTGTTTGAGGAAACGGTTTTCAAGGATATTGCTTTTGGGCCGACTAAGCAGATGCTATCTCAGGATAAGGTACGCCTAGAAGTTCTACAGGTCATTGAGGTAGTGGGGCTTTCATCAGACATTTTGGAAAAGTCGCCCTTTGAGTTGTCGGGCGGGCAAAAACGCAGGGTGGCCATTGCCGGAGTACTTGCCATGAGACCGCAAATACTTATCCTTGACGAGCCCACAGCCGGGCTTGATCCAAAAGGGCGGGACGAGATATTCGGTTTTATTAAGCAGATCCACCTGTCCCTTGGTATAACTGTTATTCTTGTATCCCATAACATGGAGGATATCGCAAGGCTTGTCAATAGAGTCGTCGTCATGAATAAAGGACGTATAGAACTGGACGGTACTGTGACGGAGGTGTTTGCAGATATTAAGCGACTTGAAAGCATGGGGCTGTCCGCACCCCAGGTTGCATACCTGATGAAAGGCCTGAAGGGAATCATGCCGGAGGTGGATGATAGAATGTATACGGTAGCCGCTGCGCGGGATGAGATACTAAAACACCTGAAAGCCGGGGTGTACAAACAATGATGAGTAATATTACCATTGGCCAGTATATACCGGGCGATTCAGTAGTTCACAGGGCAGACCCAAGAACAAAGATCGTTTTGTCAATTGCTTTTATGGTTATGATTTTTATGGTGAACACCTTCTGGACATTTACTGCCATTTCGCTGTTTACCATTTTGGCGGTGGTGATGTCCGGAGTTCCGTTGAAATACACGCTGAGGGGCTTGAAGCCATTGTTGCCGATCATAGTGTTTTCGGCGGTGATTAATATTTTTACTACAGGCGGTATGCCCATTTCCAATATAGTACCATTGAAATATATCACTGTTGAGGGACTCATTCTTGCTGTTAAGCTGGCATTACGGCTGGCGTTGATTATTATAAGCGGGTCATTGCTGACCTTTACCACTACCCCAATTTTAATGACGGATGGTATTGAAAAGCTTTTGAATCCACTAAAAATAATTGGCATTCCTGCTCATGAACTGGCAATGATGATGTCCATTGCGTTAAGATTTATACCGACATTGCTGGAAGAAACAGACAAGATTATGAAGGCTCAGGCTGCGAGGGGCGCCGACTTTGATACGGGCAACCTGATACAGCGGGCAAGGAGTTTTGTGCCTGTGCTGGTGCCGTTATTCATCAGTGCCTTCAGGAGGGCGGATGAACTGGCCACCGCCATGGAAGCCAGATGCTACAGGGGCGGGTCAGGCAGAACAAGGATGCGGCAGTTGAAATTTACCGAAGCGGATTTGAAAATTTCACTGACAACTGTAGTTTTTTTTGCAGGCTTGCTATTGGTACAGTATCTATAAATGTTTGAGGAGGATGGTATGCTTAATCTGAAAAAAATGGTTGATGGCTTTCTGAAAAAATATGGTATGGATGCAGCGAGTGTGGATTTGGAGAAAAACTGCAGCATATTTATCAAAGAAATGCAAAGCGGTCTGGAGAGCGGCGACAGCTCGCTTCTGATGATACCGACCTATATCGGCATGGACAAGGAACTGCCTCTGCAGGAGCCTATCATTGCCATTGATGCCGGGGGCACGAACTTCAGAGTGGCCGTCATACATTTTGACGAAAACGGGAGACCTGTTATTGAAGATTTTAGTCTTTTTCCCATGCCCGGCACAAAGGGGGAAATATCAAAAGAAGTTTTTTTTGATATGATGGCTAGTTATATTCAACCGGTGGCAAATAGAAGCAGTAAAATAAGCTTTTGCTTCTCCTACCCGGTAAAGATACTGCCTGACAGAGACGGCAGGCTGATAAAATTCAGCAAGGAGGTAAAGGTAAGGGATGTCGAAGGTGAGCATATTGGCAAAAACCTTATGGCTGCATTAAAAAAGCGTGGCTGTAAGGAAGATAAAAACATTATTATTCTAAATGATACGGTTGCAACATTGCTTGCCGGTAAAGCAGCATCACCCGGCAGGATATTTGACAGTTATATTGGTTTTATACTGGGAACAGGCACCAACATATGTTATTCCGAAAAGTGTTCAAATATCGGGAAGGTGCCTGAATTAAAGCAGAAAGACGAATCCATTCTGATTAATATTGAATCGGGCGCATATAACAAGGCTCCAAGGGGGATAATTGACCTCGAGTTTGACAATACTACCGTGAATCCTGGTGATTTTGCTTTCGAAAAGACCATATCAGGCGCATATCAGGGCGGCTTGATTTTGGCGGTAATACAGAAGGCGGCTCGGGAAGGCATCCTCTCGGCGGCGGCAGCTTTAAAACTGGATAATATTACGGAACTTGCATCTAAAGAGATTGATGATTTTTTATACTACCCAAATGGTGATAATATCCTTGCATCGTGCTGTGCGGCAGCTGATGGTGAAGCGGACCGCATTGCACTGTATTATCTGATAGATGGCGTACTTGAAAGAGCGGCCAGATTTGTTGCCTTCAGCCTCACCGCCGTATTGGAAAAAACAGGCAAGGGTTTGAATCCATGCGCACCGGCCTGCATAACTGCTGATGGCTCGACCTTCTATAAGTCGAAGCTTTTCAGAGGGAAACTGGATTACTATATTAAAACTTTTACAAATGAAGTAAAGGGCATTTACTGTGAATTTACCAAAGCAGATAACGGAACACTAATCGGAACTGCTATCGCAGGCCTGTTGAATTGAATATGAGAAATATTAAGCTGACAATAGAATATGACGGTACGGCATATCATGGCTGGCAAAGCCAGATTAATGCTACTGCAGTTCAGGACATTGTGACTAATGCAGTTTACAGCCTCATCGGAGAGGTTTGCAGTCTTAACGGCTCAAGCAGAACAGATGCAGGGGTACATGCACTGGGGCAGGTGTGCAATTTCTTCACTGAGTCATCCATACCTGCCGATAAATTTGCATTTGCCCTCAACACATTATTGCCCGAAGATGTTGTGATAAGGAAATCTGAAGAGGTTTCCCCGGATTTTCACGCACGATTCAGTGCCAAAGGTAAGAAATACCAATATATAATTTTTAATTCACCTTTTCCATCTGCTCTTCTTCGGCATAGAGCGTACCATGTCTTTTACCCTCTGGAAATTGATGCAATGCGGCAGGCAGCGAGGCATTTCATCGGCACACATGATTTTGCCGCCTTCAGTGCCATCGGCGGAAGTGTAAAGACTACTGTCAGAACCATTACACAAGCTGCGGTTGAGAGGGATGGTGAGCTGATAAAGCTCTGTGTGGCGGGTGATGGATTTCTCTACAATATGGTGCGCATTATTGCCGGCACCCTGATTGAGGTAGGATTCGGGAAATTGAAACCCGATGCCATACCTGGAATAATTGCCGGCATTGACAGAAGGAAAGCAGGCAGAACAGCACCGGCTCATGGACTGTATCTGATGGAGATATATTATCAGGGAAATTCGCTTCCTATACTTTAAAAAGTGATATGTTGGACGATTATAGCAGAGATATGAGCATGTTAAGGCAATAATATAGAGGGAATGAGAGATAAATTGAAAATATCGAATTTTGTACTTGACATGGGCATCTATCCTGTATTATTATAGTAAAGTGCTAAAGAGACTCGCAGATTTTTTGCGCTGAGTTTATATGATTATCCTTCAAAAGCTTGCTTAAAAAACTTTTATTAGCTTTTGAAGGTATAATCAACCTTTTAAGCCCATCGCAGCGATTTTCTCACCTTAGTTTGCAGCTTATCTGCGATATGGGATAGTGTGATAGTTTATATATAGTTTAGGAGGACAGGCAAGAAATGAAAACTTTCATGGCAAAAACTGAAGAGGTCAACAGAAAATGGTATGTAGTTGATGCTGATGGTAAGCCTCTGGGAAGGCTTGCGAGCGAGGTTGCCAAGATTTTAAGAGGTAAGAACAAACCTACTTATACGCCTCATATAGATACAGGTGACCATGTAATAGTAATTAATGCGGCAAAAGTAGTATTGACAGGCAACAAATTGGATCAGAAGGTTTACAGACGTTATTCAGGTTGGCCCGGCGGTATGAAGGAAATAAAGTACAGGCAGATTATGGAAAATACACCCGAGAAGGCGGTTGAACTCGCTGTTAAGGGAATGCTCCCCCATAACAGCCTGGGACGCAAAATGTTCAGTAAACTCAAGGTTTATAAGGGTGCTGAACACGAAAACCAGGCGCAGCAACCTGTAATTCTTGAAATTAATGTTTAATGAGGAGGGAGGAGCATAAATATGGCTACAAAGATACAGTATTACGGTACAGGAAGAAGGAAAAGGTCTGTAGCAAGAGTCAGGCTTGTTCCCGGGGATGGAAAAATTATTATTAATGATAGAGGCCTTGATGACTATTTTGGTCTCGAAACCCTCATGGTTGTTGTAAAGCAACCGTTGGTGCTGACGGATACATCAGCCAAATTTGATGTTTTGTGCAAGGTTATCGGCGGCGGTTTCACCGGCCAGGCAGGTGCCATAAGGCATGGTATTGCAAGAGCATTGCTGAAGGCCGACGAGGAGTTCAGAGCCGTTCTGAAAAAGGCCGGCTTCCTTACAAGAGATTCAAGAAAGAAGGAAAGAAAGAAATACGGTCTCAAAAAGGCAAGAAAGGCGCCGCAGTTTTCCAAGAGATAACAATAGAGAGTTCAGCTTGCAACAACAGGGGACGGTATACCACCGTTCCTTCTGCATTTTTGAAGCAGCTGTAAAGGAGAGTCAAAATGTTACTGATAAAAAACGCCAGACTGCTGACGATGGCCGGCAATGAATATTGTAATGGATACATCGCTGCACAGGAGGGGAAAATATCTGCACTGGGAGACGATGGCGCAGAGGCTGAAAGACTTGAAGCAACCGGCTGCTATGAGGTAATTGATGCAAAGGGGTGTTACGTACTGCCCGGCTTTGTGGATGCGCATTCTCACATAGGGATACTTGAAGATGCCGTAGGTTTTGAAGGTGATGACGGCAACGAGATGACAGATCCGGTCACACCTCATCTGAGAGCAATTGATGCCATATACCATGCAGACAGAGCTTTTGTCGAGGCGAGGGAGGGCGGAGTGACTACGGTGGTGACAGGCCCGGGAAGCGCGAATGTCATTGGCGGTCAATTTGCAGCATTAAAAACGTTTGGCCGTAGTGTTGAAGACATGCTGATCAGGGAGCCGGTCGCAATGAAGGTTGCCTTTGGTGAAAACCCAAAAACCGTGTACCACGAAAAAAGACAGTCGCCGATAACAAGAATGGCAACTGCTGCTTTATTAAGGGAGAGTCTTTTGAAGGCCAGAGAATACAAGCAGATGATGGACGATTATAGGCGGGACAGCGAAAATCACGACAAACCCGATTATGAAATGAAACTTGAGGCACTGTTAAAGGTGCTTAGTGGTGAAGTGCCGATTAAAGCGCACGCACACAGAGCTGATGATATTTTGACCGCAATCCGGATAGCAAAGGAATTTAACCTTAAAATTACTATCGAGCATTGTACTGAAGGTCATTTGATTACAGATATTTTGTTGGAGGAACAGATATCCGCTGTAACAGGTCCGTTTATGACAGACAGATCAAAGATAGAACTCCGGAATCAGAGCGCAAAGGCACCAGGCATCATGTCCAGAGCGGGAATAAAAATTGCCATAATGTCCGACCACCCCTGTACACCTGTGCAGTATCTATCGCTTTGTGCGGCTGTAGCAGTGAAAGAGGGCATGGACGAGCATGAGGCGCTGAAGGCGATAACAATAAATGCAGCGGAGATAACAGGCATTTCTGACAGGGTCGGAAGCTTGGAGGTTGGCAAGGATGCGGATATCATCATTATGGATGGACCTCCTTTGGAGTTTAAGTCAAGAGTTTTGAACACAATAATAAATGGTCGGGTGGTTAAACGCATATGATGAAATTCCATACCGGTTCTGTAGAAAAAACTGTAGAGCTGGGGGAAAGGTTGGGCCGAGTATTGCAGAGGGGTGATACGGTATGCCTGACAGGCGGCCTGGGAACAGGCAAAACAGCCTTTGCAGGCGGTATTGCCAGGGCGCTGGGAATAGGCGGGTATATCACCAGCCCTACCTTTACGATTGTCAATGAATATGATGGAAGGCTGCCGCTTTACCACCTTGATGTTTACAGGATTAGCGACGCAGGTGAAATGTTTGAGATAGGTTATGATGAATACATCTCCGGCAATGGTATCACTGTGATAGAGTGGGCGGAGCTTATTAAGGAAATACTGCCTGACGAACGAATAGATGTTCACATTGAAAAAGACGATGTGCATAAGGTCGGGAGCAGGCTGATTACAATACAGTTTCACGGGCAAAGGATGGAATATTACGAGGGGAGGTTGTCTCGTGAAAGTTCTGGCAATTGATACATCCACGGCTATGGCAGGTATTGCTGTAGTGAATGAGCAGGGCTTGCTGGCGGAATATATGCTCAATGATAAAAAGACCCACTCACAGAAGCTTGTGCCAATGTTGAGAGAGCTTCTTGACAGCCTGAAAATGACTCCTGCCGATATGGATATATTTGCAGCCGTGACCGGACCCGGCTCCTTCACCGGCCTTCGTATAGGAGTGACTACCATCAAGGCTCTGGCCTATGCGGTAAATAAGCCGGTAGTCGGCGTACCGTCGCTGGATGCCCTTGCAAACGCCGTCACTGTGTCAGAGGACGCTGTTGTATGCCCGATGATGGATGCAAGAAATAACCAGGTATACACAGCTTTATATAAATCCCGTAACGGAATTATGTCAAACTTATCGGGATATATGGGAGTGCATGTTTCGGATTTGGTCAGCCAAATTGAAGAGAAAAATGAAAATGTAATATTTACAGGAGATGGCTCAGCCCTCCATAGAGATTTTCTCAAAATACAGCTTGGTGAACGCTGTCTTTTTATGCCGGACTTTGCGCTTCAGCAAATGGCTGCTCCTGCGGCAATGATAGCGTTATCGCTGGCACTTCGCGGAGAGACAATCAGCTGTTACGATTTGATGCCCTTCTACCTAAGACCATCCCAGGCAGAGAGGGAATACGATAAAAAGCAGGGAAGGGTTGACTGAAAGATACTTCTGTTTCTTTTACAGGGGATGGAACTGCAGTGCGGTAACCCGGAAAAATTTAGCTGAAGTATGGGGTTTGTATGAAAGACTTTGAGATTGTAACGGCCTGCATGGATCATATTGAGGATATTGTAGTAATTGAAAACCTAAGTTTTAAAATACCTTGGTCCAGACAGTCGATTATAGAAGAAATAATTCAGAACAAGGCTGCCATTTATTTTTCCGCCATAGCAGGCGGAAAGGCTGTAGGATATACCGGTATGTGGCAGATCTGTGATGAAGGGCATATTACAAACATTGCTGTCCACCCGGAATTCAGGAACAGCGGAATCGGAAGTGCGCTGCTGGAGAAATTGCTGACCTCTGCCTGCGAGTGCGGCATAACGGCACTTACGCTGGAAGTCAGACAAAGCAACCAAAGCGCGCAGTCACTGTACAAGAAGCATGGCTTTAAAGCAGGCGGCAAGAGAAAGGCCTATTATGCCGATAATAATGAAGATGCAGTGATTATGTGGAAGCACCTTTGTTAATTATCATCATACAAATTATATGAACTCCAGCCTGTCACCCGGTTTTGTACCCGTTGAAGACGCAGTACCGGCAGGCAGCTCCAGCACACCTCGGGACTTTTTTACTACTTTGGAAATTTTCCAGGGCTTTAAGCCCTCTTCGATATACAATACAGTTTGATTCAAGTCAATAAAAACCGCATCAATGGGAAATCGCATAAAAAACATGTGAATAGAGTTGCAGGGTGTTATCAAAAGTCCGCAGCCATTGGGTAAATCCCTCTTTAGCTGCAAGCCTTTGAACCTGGCAAAGAAGGTGCTTGCATGACCGCAATAGTCCGCCAGCAGCGTATTCCGTGTGACATTCATAACAATCATAATTGGTTCCTCAAAATGTCCAGATAGCTTTAGCGTTAAAAGAGGTTGTATACATTCGCCTCTTACCTCCAATATATCAGAAATATTGTATTATTATAAGACATGGAAAGCACAATATCGTATAATCTATGTAGGCAAGGTGGTGAGAACCGTTTGGAGCTGACCGACTATGAATTGATACAGAAGTGTCTCTCGGGGCTGCAGGAGTATTTTGAGGTGCTTGTGACCCGATACAAAAAATTGATATTTAGCGTTGTATATAATATGATGAATGACAAAGAGGAGGTCGGTGACATTTCCCAGGAAGTATTCATCAGGATTTACAGGGCACTTGACAGGTACAATCCCGAATACAAGTTTTCCACTTGGGCTGTCAGGATTGCGACAAATTTCTGCCTTGATATACATCGAAAAAAAAAGATAGATTTCATGCCAATTGAGGAGATTGAAGATTTTCCAAACGGTTTTGATACACCGGAGGCAAGCTACCTTCGAAAGGAACGAACTGAGAGGATACGTGAAGCGATACAGTCATTGCCCGACAAATACAGAATGCCTGTCATACTCTTCCACCAGAATGGCTTATCTTATGAAGAAATAACGAAAGTGCTGGGCGAGCCGATGACAATCATAAAAAACAGGCTTTACCGGGCAAGACTGATGCTTAGAGAGGCATTGATGCCTGATAGAAAGGAGGAGGCGTTGTGAACTGCGATTTATCGAAGGAATATATTATGAAATACTTTGACGGAGAACGGATTGAAATTGAAGAAGTGCAGTTCAGACAGCATATAAAAACCTGCAGCAGCTGCGGTAACGAATTCAGCGCTATGGAGGACATTTTCACAACTCTTGGGGCATATATTGATATAGAGCCCCCCGCCGACTTTGAAGCCTCGGTTATGAGCAAAGTAAGTGAAATAGAAAAACGGAGAAGCGAAAAACGATCAAGGCGGTTAGTGCTCCTCTATAATGCGGCTACCTTGTTATCTATCATATTATTACTGATTTTTGTCGCAGATTTAAAAAAAGTCAGCGTATTCAGTGCGTTTGAAAAAATCGGTGAATACTTCAGCTCCTTCTCAAGCGCAACATCGGCAGTCCTGGGGGTCGTGAGGGATATTTTAGGTCTTCTGGCAGGTGCTATTTTTGTAGTGGCTGATGCAGCATTTTCAATTTTTAAATCATACTACTATGTTTTCCTTTCTCTTATGCTAATGCTGTTTGCGATACGGAAGCTGCTTGATTATGTTGGCAGTTGGAGCGGGAGGGGGACAAAATGAAGAAGCCGGCGGCTTTGCTTGTTATAATTGTTGTTTTAATGCTGAGTGTCATACCGGTAGCAGGTGATGGTGTATCAGTTTCCACTGAAGCCGGCGACAGGATAAGCCTTTTTGAAGAGGTAAGGATTACAAGCCCGGTTTACGGCAATGTAATATCTGTTCTGGGAAATGTATCTGTTGACAGTAATATTAATGGGCAAGTTATTGCAGTTTTTGGAGATGTCAATATTGCTGCGGACGTTTCAGCGCAGGTTGTTACTGTATTTGGCAACACTTATCTTGCAGACGGCGCAGTTGTGCAGGGCAATGTTATTACGATAGGCTCGCTCAACAAATCAGCCGGTGCAAGGGTACTGGGGCAGGAGGTCAGGATTCTGGGTGAGACAATGAATCTGGATATTGACGCAATTGTCTATCTGAGACTGTTTATAATGGCTTTATTCACATTGGCTGTTCTAATTGTCGGATTGCTTGTCCTGGCTATTTACAAAAGACAATACATCAATATAGCAAACAACATAGAGTCAAATACTGGGAAGAAGCTGCTTCTGGGCTTTTTATCATTTCTAGGTGCAAGCATACTGCTCATTCTGCTTCTTGCGACGCTAATTGCCCCAATCTTGTATATTGTGGCATTGGTACTGTCTACTATTACTGCCAGCATGTATACAGGCAGACTGATCCTGAAAGCATTCAGCCGGGCGAACAGTATTTATATGGAATTTATTACCGGACTGATTTCCATAACACTTGTAAAGCTGCTTCTCTTATTCCTTATCCCACAGCAGGATCTTTTGCTGGGAATGGGATTGATGGGCTTGTTTGACATACTGCTTTTTTCCGTTGGTCTGGGTATTTATATGGAAGAGCGATACTCCTCAATATAGTCAACTCAAAATCTATCTGGTATAATAGCATTGTATACATGCGGTGAAGAAGATTTTTGAATTGTTTGAGAGACTCAATGTTGCGGAGGTTGGAAATGATAGTCAGGGAACTTGTAATAAGAAATTCCTCGGGTCTTCAGTCTAAATCAGCAGCAGTATTTATTCAGAAGGCTTCAAATTACAAATCAAACATATGGGTTGCAAAAGATGAGAGAAAAGCTAATGCGAAAAGCCTTCTTGGGGTACTGTCACTGGGTATCGGATCTGGAGCAAGGCTGGTTTTAACGATTGAAGGCGATGATGAAGCTGATGCGGCAGCCGGGCTGGAAAGGCATCTGCTTTTGGATATAGGTGAGACTGTTTAGGATATGTTCGATATACAGGAAGAGTTGAAAAAACTGCCAGATAAACCTGGTGTTTATATTATGAAAGATGAAAACGGCACCATCATCTATGTTGGCAAGGCAGTGGCGTTGAAAAACAGGGTAAGGCAGTATTTCCATACTTCTGCAAAACACACGCCAAAGGTTGCCGCTATGGTAGAAAAGGTCGGTGAATTTGAGTGCATAGTCACCGATACTGAACTTGAGGCGCTTATACTTGAGTGCAATCTCATTAAAAAGCATAAACCTAGATTCAACATTTTGCTAAAGGATGACAAAAATTATCCCTATATCAAGGTAACAATGAATGAGGAATATCCCCGCATAATTATGACAAGGCGGGTTGACAAGGATGGAGCCAGATACTTCGGACCTTATTCCAATGTGTTTTCTGTCCGCGAAACAATGAGACTCATTAAAAGAGTATTTCCCGTCAAGTCCTGTCAACGCAAGCTACCCCAAGATATCGGAAGGGGCAGGCCGTGTCTCAATTACCATATAAAGCTGTGTCTTGGCCCATGTGCCGGCAATGTCGACAGAGATGAGTACCGCGCTGCTCTGCTGGATATCTGTGCCTTTCTTGGAGGAAGGCAGGATGCCATAGCTGTGAAGTTTGAGAAAAGTATGCAGAAAGCGGCGGAAATGCTTGATTTTGAAAAGGCCGCAGCTTTAAGGGATAAGCTATACAGTCTTAGGCACATCTCACAGGAGCAAAAGGCATTGTCGGTTTCAGGAGCAGATCAGGATATTGTAGGTTTTGCCGCAAGTAAAACGGACACCTGTGTTCAGGTGTTTTTTGTAAGAGGCGGAAAGCTTCTTGGCAGAGAGTTTTTTATAATTGAAGGCACCGGGGAGGGAGAGCTTCAGGAGCTGGCCTCCTCATTCCTCAAGCAGTTTTATGACGCTGCTGCGCTTGTGCCGCCAGAAATTGTAATAGAGATCGACTTTGATGACAGGGTTATCGTTGAGGAATGGTTGAGCTCCAAAAGAGGCGGCAGAGTTCATGTAAAGGTGCCTCAGCGGGGAGAAAAACTGCATATGGTAGAGATGGTGTCGCAGAATGCCAGAATAGAGCTGACTCGCTTTAATGAGAAAATGTCGGGGGACGGGCCGGTGCAGGAGGGTTTACGGGGTATGGCGGAAATGCTTGAATTGCCCCGGGTGCCGGCAAGGCTGGAGGCCTATGACATATCCAACACCGGTGTATCTGAGGTTGTGGCGTCAATGGTGGTATTTGAACAAGGCCTCCCTGTAAAGAAGGAATATAGGCGCTTCAGGATACGTTCCAGCGAGGGCGGGAATGATTACGCATGCATGCAGGAGACACTTTACAGAAGGTTCCGGCACACAGAGATGGAGAGACCCTTATCCCCATTTTCCAGACTCCCTGACCTGATTATGCTGGATGGCGGGCTTGGCCATGTAAATGCAGTAAACCAAGTGCTTGAAGAACTATGTATCACCATTCCGGTTTGCGGCATGGTCAAGGACGGTAAGCACCATACAAGAGGATTGGTGCGGGCAGGTGGGGAAGTAGATTTGAAAAATAATCTTGCCGTATTGAGGCTTGTGACATCGGTTCAGAATGAAGCTCACAGATTTGCTCTGGAATATAACAAAAAGCTGAGAGCGAAAAGGTATACCAGATCAATCCTGGATGAGGTGGATGGTATCGGACCCAAGCGTAAAAAGGCACTATTGAAACATTTCGGCTCGATAGGCAGGATACGGCAGGCGGGCATCGACGACCTGCAAGCTGTTGAGGGCATCGGTAGAACTGCTGCAGAAAAGCTGTTTGAGCTCTTCAGGACTAAAATTGAAAGGGAGCCATGATTGATGGCAATATATGCGATCTCGGACTTGCATCTGGCATTGGGCGTTGACAAACCCATGGATGTGTTCGGTGTAAAATGGGCCAATTATATGGTTAGACTGGAAGAGAACTGGCGCTCCACGGTGGGAGAGGATGACCACGTGCTTGTTCCGGGGGATATTTCATGGGCGACCTATCTGGATCAGGCCTACGAGGATTTCCGATTTATTGATGGGCTGCCCGGCAAGAAGATTATCTCTAAAGGAAACCATGACTATTGGTGGACAACCAAAAGCAAACTGGACAAATTTGTCTGTGAAAATGGCTTCAAGACTATCGTCTTTATGCACAATAACAGCTATACAATAGGTACTGCAGTCGTTTGCGGAACCAGAGGCTGGAAT
>CAYGHY010000073.1:0-13134 GCA_964349435.1 uncultured Oscillospiraceae bacterium | reverse complement strand
GTATACTCCCGTTAATAAAAATAATATAATTAAGACTCCAAAAAAGCTAACGGTTATTAATCTTTTTTTACCCTTTGTCATAGAACCCACCCCCTTGAATTTATTTTGGCCTAGCCTAAGCTTGGTGTTGAATATATTAAAAGCATATCTCTTCAGAATATAATATCATATGATGAATATGAATTATATAAAAAGCAATATGTTTCAAGCTCTCCTCCAGTAGAAAAAGAGAACCGTCCTTAAAGACTAGTCCTCTTAAATTTTAAACCCGAAAAGCCGTTCCCCTATATTTTGACACCTAGCCCCGTGCTAGGTGGGTGCCGTGCCGGTAGCTTCAACCTTCCACTGCCGTAGCACACGTTCGAGCCGTGTGTCGGAATTAACTTGTGGCCTGATATTAACTCCCAAACGCCGAACTCCCTTATAATAAATGTAGGTTCAAAATAATAGGTTTATCCGAGCATTTCAGGCTGTGCCTATTTAGTTGTCATCTACTTTACGCCTTTACTCTGATGCAATGCAACACGTTGTTTTTGCCTTGCTGTAATCAAATTATATCACCATTGTTTTAGTTTAACAACAAACTTCAAACACAATTGAAGCCATAAATCGCTATACAAATCATCCAACCTTCGTTTTTCTGCACCATTCAAAGAAACCTTGCTTTGCTCATAACTTCAACATCAGCGAAAGCAAGGTATGGTGACACACCTCTACTATGCGGGTATTCCTTGCTGCGGAATGTCGCCGTTACCTATGGTTCCCTTCGATGGGTGACAGTATTGCTAATAAACCCTAACATACAAGTTTTTGGTAAGCTGAGGTTCCACCCTGTAAATCTCCCTTATGGCCATATTATTCAAAAGTGCCTCCTGCAAAAGCATATCCCTGAATTCCAACGGGAATCTTAGGCAATAGCCGCACCCATTTTTTGCAACATGACATGGGGTTGATGTCACTTCAAAAACATAACCTTTTTTCTCGAGACTGCTGCAAAGCTTCAATGCGAAATTGCCTGAATCCAGTATAGCGATACCGTCCATATACTCCACGCTCCTAATACTACAGCGAGTGCTTCATTTTGCCCGGTATTCATGCGCCTTGCATAAATAATCGCTTTTGCTTTAATGCGTATTTATGTAAGAATTATTCGGTAGTTTTCGCTGTAGCTCTAATGATATATTTTATTAGGGGCACATACACAATGTGACGATAGTATTACCAATCTCTCTATACACCTATTTTATGTTCTCTTGCATAGTAGAAAAGATACTGCTGGGCTATTCCTGCGTATTCGCCGAAGGTCTCCGCAGCGAACATCCGTATCTCCCTGAAGCTGACCTCACGCTTGAAGTATAACTTCTCCATCACACGTTTTACCCATACGTCGGTTGGAAAAACATCATACTTTGTGCCGCTATAGAGAAGCATGCAGTCTGCCACTTTGTTTCCTACGCCGTGTAGCCGCATCAGATAATTCCTTGCTTCTGCAGTTTCAAGCCCGGCTAGCATCTGTATATCAAATTCACCCAGCGCGATTTTGACAGCCGTCCGATGCAGATATTCACATCTGTAACCTGCCCCGCATACCTTAAGCTGTTTCAGACTGCAGGCTGCAAGACCTTGCGCATTGGGAAATCCATAATACTTCCTGCCGTCATACTCCATTTCCCTGCCGTACAGCCTGGAAATATCTTCAATGATTTTCATGATCCTTGGTATATTGTTGTTGGACGATAGTATGAATGATATCAATGCCTCCCACGGCTCCTGCTTCAACAGCCTTATGCCGCTTCCGAATTCTATAGCCTTTTGCATAATCCCATCTATCGCAACAGCATTTTTCACTTCTCCATAATCCCTGCCCAGATCAAAGTAAACAAACCACAACTGCTTAAAATCCTCAATGGATGCATTTCGAAGAACCAGCCGTCCGGTATTGTATTGCACATTAACTATTCTGCCCTGCACAATGCCGGAATAGCTCCCGTCAGACTCCCTGCGCCATCTGAAGCATTGCCCGCACTCAAAGGTATGTTCAGGGACAAAATCCCTGATTCCTTCTATCGTTACACTATCTCCCATCGAATATATGTCATAACCATTGTATGTCATATCTGCTCCCCGCTTATGTCAAACAAAGTACTATCATATATCTTTCATCCCAATCATGCTATAATTATTATTGTAACAAATAATTCCCTAGGCCGCACCCGCAAAACGACCGAATTTTTGCTGGAACAATGCGGTAATTTCTTGGATGCAGGAGAAGTACGTATGAAAGAAAAAATATATACCATACCGGTATCAGAAGCTTTTGAGCAGGAGTGCGAATGCCCGGTTTGTCTGCTTGAAAAGAATCTGGAGGATGGATATACCGATTATTACCTCGGCGCTGCGTTAATGGAGCCGGATTGCAGAATAGAGACAAATGACAAGGGCTTTTGCCGACGACACTTCGAATTGCTTTACAACAGTCAGGAAAACAGGCTTGGGCTTGGGCTTGTGACAGACACCCACCTAAGAGAACAGCTCCCAAAACTTAGAGAAATCAGCGAAACTGCCGGGGCTGCAGTAAAGGGTGCTAAAACCCCCAATCCCCTGTTCGGGGCGCTGATAGGGATATTCTCTTCAAAGGATCAGGGCGGCAACCTGCATCTGGACAATCTGCTGCAAATGCTTACACGTCTGGAAAACAGATGTACTATATGTGACAAATTGGCGTATACCATGGATAGGTACCTCGATGTCATAATGTATTTGTGGCTGTTGGAGGATGATTTCCGCAAGCTTTTTGCCGGCAAGAAGGGCTTTTGCCTGGTTCATTTAAGACAGCTTATCGAGGCTTCTATCAAGTATCTCAAACCTAACGAATGCACGCTATTTGTGAGTTTGCTCCTGCAACAACAGGTGGAAAACCTGGACAGGCTTGAAAAGGAACTCGACTGGTTCACCAAAAAATTCGACTACCGTAACAGTGATGCCTCCTGGGGCAACTCCAAAGACGCTCTCCCCCGCGCCATCCAGAAGCTGAAGGGTTATTGCAGCCTGAAGTAGGCATACTATTGCAGCCTGAAGCAGGCATCGTTATCTTATGCGCAAATATACTATACAATCAATCTGTTTTCTGTCACAGTTCAATTAGGGATCGTTGAAATATAACTTCCGCTATATCTTTTCCGAAGAACTACACTGAAGCTCCGTTCTCAATAAAATTCGCTTCGCTCATAACTTAAACATAAGCGAATTTTCTTGTTCGCTATGGAACCCTATGGTTCCCTTCGACGGATGCCGCAGGAACTGAATATGCATCCTGAGCACCCTCCCTGAACCGGGAAAGGGGAATCCCCTTTCCAAACCCCAGCATGGGAATTTTTAGGAATTTTATAAATTCCAATGCTTCCAGAAAAGAATCGGAAGTAATATTTCAACCGACCCTAAACTTACATTTTAAGCGAACCATTTCTTCTTCTGCAAAATATACTGAAGCAGTAAGGTTACAACATTAAATCGTCCGGCTGGGAGGGGAAATTTAACTATGCAGGATAACAAGGTGGCATTAACGGATTCATTGAAGGCCATTGTCAATGTGATTGAGGATATGAGGCGAGCAATGCGAGAGATGGAAACCAAGGTAAAAAACCTGTACTATGGTACTGATAGGCTTG
The DNA here is from genome assembly GCA_964349435.1 of uncultured Oscillospiraceae bacterium. Lineage (GTDB taxonomy): Bacteria > Bacillota > Clostridia > Acetivibrionales > DTU013 > CAYGHY01. The sequence goes on along the minus strand of CAYGHY010000073.1, from coordinate 9,466 downwards.
AGACAGAACTTGAAAGGCAATTGTCAGTGCAGGAGCGCACAAACCGAGAAGTTCAAAAGTTGAAAAATGAACTAGCGCTGTTGAAGGAGGAAATGCAAACCATCGGGCACACAACTTCGGTGGTAAAACTGCATTCCTCTGCACCGGTTCAGGAAAGCAAAGAAGCCGTGAGCTCCAAACCGGCGTTACATAGCGCACAACCCATACATACCGGCACTACAACAGTTCCATCACCGGAGCGCATAGTAAAGAAATCAGATGACAGCTTGCCCGCAATGCAGGGCAGCGGATTTTCACACATTACTTATGATTACTTGAAAAAACTTAACAAGAAGTGAATATTATAATTTAATACTTCGTATCTTAATTGGACGCATTGTATCAATTCTTGCCGGCCGGCAGGACTTTTTTAAAGCATAGGAATTTATAAATCTCCTAAGAAATACCTATGCTGGGGTTTGGAAAGGGGACTCCCCTTTCCCGGTTTAAGGAGGGTGCTCAGGATGCAAAATAAAGTTGTAAGGCATCCGTCGAAGGGAACCATAGGGTTCCATAGCGAACAAGATAATTTCGCTTTGGTTTTAAGTCATGAGCGAAGCGAATTTTCTTGATTGATTATATGCACATCTCTTCAATTCTGAAATAAAATATAAGTAGACATAATATAATTATTGGCAATGTGTCAAATGAGTCTTTCCGGCCGTTACAGTAAAGGCTGAAGCTGTGAACCTCACCCAGCTTCAGCCCCTAGGGAGGTAGAGATTATGAAGATAATATTGGTAACCGGTGGAGCTGGTTTTGTAGGCAGCAGCTTTATAAAGTACTTCTTGAAACGTAATAAAAACTTTATTATTGTCAATGTCGACAAGCAGATTTTTTCTGCTGATATGGGAAGGCTGGCCGACCTGGAAAATTCTCCGAGGTATCACCACATAAAAGGAGATGTGTGCAACAGGGACCTCATAGAATACGTCCTGCGCAAATACCGGCCTTCGTGGATAGTAAACTTTTGTTCAGAAACACAGAACTCGAGAGATCCAAAAAAATTTCAGGCAGCGGACGAAACAAGTTACACAAGTACACTAGCACTGCTAGATGGCGCCCGGCATTTATGGGCAAGGTCATCATTAAGTGACAAACGCTTTTTGCAGGTATCCACAGATGAAATTTATGGCACTTCAAACGATGAAGGGTGTTATTATGATGAAGAAGGTCCTCTTGTGCCGGAAAATCCATTTACAGCATTGAAGGCAGGTGCTGATCTTATGGCATTGGCTTACTTCAAGGCCTTCAGTCTGCCTGCCGTTATACTAAGAAGCTGCAGCATCTATGGACCCTGTCAAAGCCCCCAATGTCTGATCCCATTTATGATAAGGAACATTCTGGCGAATCAAAAAATTGAGCTTCGTTACCCAGGTTCTGAAAGGGAATGGCTGCATGTAGCCGATCAATGTTCCGCAATAACAAGAGCTCTATTCTTTGCCAGAGCAGGTGAAATATACAATATTGGGGCTGGTAACGCCGCCTCTGAAGCAGATATTGCTGCCAGGCTTCTGAAGCTTGCCTGCAAGCCTGCGGACAGACTGACAGTCGCCATGAAGCCTATGAATAGTGAAGGACACCGCAGGCTTAACAGTTATAAGGCAAGATGCAATCTTAAATGGACAAACAGCTACACACTGGATGAAGGTCTGCTAAATACATTGCAGTGGTATGAAAGTAATCACGTTTTTACAAATTGAAATAGTGGTAACTCCGAGAATCTGCGTGAGTCCGTATAAAAACAGACTTAACCCGTTGATATATAAGGCTCATAGTGAATTCAGCTTTTCGACCAAGACATGCGCAGACATGGGGGCAGACAAGGGGACGGTTCTGCAGACAAGGGGACGGTTCTTGTGTCTACCCTTATGCTGGGCCGATTAAAGACAAGTCACTAGAATTACAGATGCTGCTCTCTGCACAGGAATACTGTACATGTTTCCCTAATTAGCAACAATACAGATCTGGCAATTCAAATATTTTTAACGAACTTTTACCGGCTATTTTAAAATTGATAAGGAGAAGTTTTAATGAATACAAAGCGCGTTCTGCTCGGCAGCCCTGTGCACCAGAAACCGGAAATATTGAAGGAGTTTCTGGAGGGTCTGTCCTGTTTGCAGCAAGACAGCATCAGTATAGATTATTTTTTTTATGACAACAATAGCCAAAGCGAATCAACAGAACTTTTGAAACGCTTTGCAGCCACAGTCAGTAACACAATAATACGCAGCACGTACGAGCTGACAAAGTATGCTTGTGATGAAACTACGCATTACTGGAACGAGGAATTGATATGGATGGTGGCAGGCTTCAAGGATGAAATGATTTCATATGCATTTGAGAACAAATATGATTTCCTGTTTCTTATTGATTCCGACATATTGATGGAGGCTTCCACAGTTGAGCAGCTTGTGGCATCCGGCAGGGATATCATAAGCGAGGTTTTCTGGACTAGCTGGTACCCTGGCTCACCTCCGCTTCCAAACGTCTGGTTCTTTGATCATTACGACATGGTTCCACATAGAAGAGCAGAAAAGCTATCATCTGAAGAGAGCGCACAAAGGCAACAGCAGTTCTTCGAGAAGCTTAAGAAACCCGGCGTTTATGAGGTTGGCATGCTGGGAGCCTGCACGCTGCTAAGCAGGAAAGCACTTTCCTCCGGTATAAGTTTCAAGCCGGTGTACAATCTGAGCATATGGGGTGAGGACAGACACTTCTGCATCAGGGCTGCCGCACTCGGCTTTTGCATGTATGCCGACACACACTGCAAAACCTTCCACATATACCGCGAATCAGCTTTACAGGAGGTCGAGGAGTTCAAAGTACAGGCAGGCATCAACAAACCTCCCCTTCAACTAGCAATATATCAAGATCAGAGCTGTCCCGTATGTGAGGCAAGGGATATTTCAATATTCCATTCTTACAACAGCTTCAAGTTGTTTCGCTGTGCAGCTTGTGGATTATTGTTCCAGTCACTTAGGCAAAGTATGGAAAATGACAGCCTCATTATAAAAACCTATGGCCCTTCCTGGATTCAGATGCGAGATCAATATACAAAGGACACCTTCCTTAGTCATGCCAAGTTCAACAATATGCTGCTGGAGATATTCAGCCCGCACAAAGGTCTCCTTCTGGAGATCGGCTCAGGAACGGGTGAATTTCTCTACATGGCAAAAGCTGCAGGCTGGCAGGTGACAGGCATAGAACCGGGTACTGATGCCTGCAAATATGCTGCGCATAAATTCAACCTCAGTCTGACATGCTCTTTTTGGAATACTTATGCAGCTGCTGCGGGCATGTATGATGCAGTAGCCTTTTGGCATGTACTTGAGCACATTGCCGACCCCATTAGCTTTCTCAACAAGGCGGCAGCAGCACTAAAGCCCGGTGGGCTTATCTATTTCAGCCTTCCCAATAATGACTCGCTGTTCAATAATGTTCAAGGCAAAGCCTCGCAGCTATATCTTGAGGAAGACCACATCATGCATTACAACAGGCACAATCTTTCAATCCTGCTGGCGAAAGCCTCATTGGAACCTGTAGCACTATTTGCTCGCCAGGAACCGCAGTGCTTGGAGGCAATTTGCAGCACTGTTGACGGAGAGGTTGCATCACATTTTGAGAAGCTGATGGCTCTCTCCGCCAGACTGCAAGCTGAATTCAAGGGGTATGAGTTAGTCTGCATTGCCCGCAGGCAAAGCTGATGCACTGTGCAAAGGCACCGGCAGACAAAGGGACGACGCAGGCACAGACACGGGGACGGTTCTTGTGTCTGACAAGAACCGTCCCCGTGTCTGTCCAATACTTCAGATGTTCATTTCATAATATACACTGCTGTCAGCATTGATCGTTTCCATGTAAATCTTACACCCTGGAAATCCTAATGTTTTTAATACGTTTAACGCATTCCTGTAGTGTATTTCCGCAAATTTCACCCCCATATTGCACAACCCTGAGGTGATTGGCCTGGGAATATAAGTCATATCGCAGGGTATGCCCGCCTCCTTAAATTTACGCTCCAAGAGAAAGGCATGTGTTTTCGACTGCGGCACCACAAAATAAAATACCATACGCTCACCTCAAGCTCAGCTTTAGCAATTATTAGCTTATTGCACAAAACTCGCAGCTCGCTAGACCTCCGCATCAAGCAAATTCTGCTTCTGGTCAGGGTAGAAGGCGGTCGGGAATGTTGTACATCTTCTGTCCTTGAAGGTGCAGCAGGTCTGACTTGCTACGTTTGTCTGCTCTGGCGGAACAGGGCAGTAGCCGTATGCAGGAATCAGCAGCTGTACTACACTTTCGCATTTCACAACGAAAAATACCCCAATGTCCACTGCCAATGTGTAGGTATAAGTGGTTCCGTCACCAGCTATTGTAATATGATCGTTGAATGCCTCCGCCAAAGCCTCTACCTTGATCAAAGTGCCATCCACATCAATCGTAGTAGTGCTTTCTGGATATCTTACAAAGCCAATTTGTGTGGTACAGCTGGGGCAATAGATGTCATTCACCGTAAGGTTGTAGGTGGCAGAGGCGTGTACCGGAACAGGAACTGAGGTGCCATTAACTGCGAAGAAGATATCAAACTCAAGCGTTACGGTAAGTTTGAGCTTCTTAAAACCAGGCCTGTTCAGTGAATCTGCTTTGGATAAAATCTTTACATTAGTAATGTCAAAATTCTGGACTGCTTCAAAAGTGACTGTCGGTGTACCAACAATAGTATAAAGCAAAGCGTTTACAGTCTGGCAGTCTCTCAGGGCTGCCTGGTCAAAAACCTTTGGAACCTGAATGCAGACAAGTTCATTAGGCGTCGGAAAGTTTTCCGCATTCTGTATTTGACCGGGTTCAAACTTCAACATAATGATACCTCCTTGAATAATGCTACAATAAAAATGAATAAAATCTTTTGTTAATAACCCATTTTTATCTTATGTTTTGTTTCTGGTATCATTATATTTTTGAGTCTGCCGAAAGGTTACAAATGTTACATATTATGTTTCCCTTATTTGCTCACATATCGCTGATATTAAGCAAGCTTGTATATAGCTGCAATGTCCTCCTTCTTGAGCCTTACAAAACTACCTACCGTATTCCCTCCCCATGAAGCTATACATTTCTCCGCCATCTCATGATAGCGGTCATCATTTATTCCTGCCTCTCTTAAGAGGACAGGCAGGCCAATATTTTTGAAAAACGCTTCAAGTCTAGCGATTCCTTCCAATGCTGTTTTCTCGGGATTGGCAAAATCCTGCTCTACCTTCCACACCCTTACGGCAAACTGCACAAATCGGTTGACATTATTTTTATAAACATACTTCATCCATGCAGGAAACACGATTGCCAAGCCGGCGCCATGTGCTATGTCGTAAATACCGCTGAGTTCATGCTCAATACTGTGAGAAGCCCAGTCCTCATCTCTTCCACAGCCTAACAGGTCATTATGCGCCACCGTACCTGCCCACATTATTTCGGCAAAAGCATTGTAGTCAAAAGGATTGGCAAGCGCTAACGGCACATTGTTAATCAAAGTAGAGAGAGTTGCTTCACAGAGCCTGTCGGTATAATCCACATGTTCGGTGTTGGTAAAATACCTCTCCATTATATGCGCCATAATATCTGCCGCTCCGCAAGCCACCTGATAAGCCGGCAGCGTGAAACACTGCTCGGGATTTAATATGGCAAACCGGGGGCGTAGGAATTCATATCCGATAGCTCTTTTAAGCTGACCGTCTTCATTGGTAACGACTGAGGAAGAGCTGCTTTCACTGCCTGCAGCCGGAATGGTCAAAATAACACCCAGCGGAAGAGCGCCTGCAGCGGTTGCCTTTCTTATATAGAAATCCCACACATCACCACTGTATGGCACACCGGCCGCAATTCCCTTTGCTGAGTCAATGACACTACCTCCGCCAACTGCCAAAATAAAGTCAACCCCATGCTTACGGCATAATTCTATGCCCTCATGAACCAGACTCAGTCTGGGATTGGGTTTAACACCTCCCAGTTCTACGAAATCAACACCGGCAGTTTTTAAAGAACTCACTACCCTGTCATAAAGGCCAGATTTCTTAATACTGCCGCCACCGTAATGGAGCAGCACTTTAGCTGATTCCTTTCTCGTCTCGGTACCCACAGATTCCTCTGTACCTTTGCCGAATATAATTTTAGTAGTATTTTGAAAATTAAAGTTTTGCATAAAAATTAGCCTCCTCCATTTTTATCATTATTTCTCAACAACAAGGCTTTTAACCGTGACATTCACTTGCATAATATTAAGCGCTGTCAGTTTTTCAACTTCTTCACCCGCTTTGTGCTGGATTTCCCGTATCAGTGACCTAATGGAGCAGCCATATATTAGTATCAAATCCATCTCCAAATAAGTGCCTTCAGGACGGTTGTCGGCTCTAAACCGGGAGATCTTGCTTACACCTTTAATGTTGGTCACTATATACTCCACAATCTGATATACCGTATAATCTGATATGGTGTAACTTCCAAGATAGCTGAATGTAGGCCTGACTACAGATTTTTCACCATCCAGTTGGAAACTGCCCTTGCCTTTTCTACGGAATATCTGCAGCGGATCCAGAAAATATCCGGAAAAATCCTTCTTAATTTCGAAGGTGGGTACCGGAATGACATGCTTACCCTGTTCTCTTCTTGTGGCCATAGCCTGTCTTATCTCAAATTCGTCAGCTACGTCCGATATGTAAATCCTTTCGCCGATTTCCGGCAATTCCAGCCTTTGAGCTATTTTCTCCACCATCTCGTCGGAAGTACCCAGTATGAGTATTGCCTCAGGTTTGTGAAGGTTTATGGCATTTATTACTTCATTTGCATGTGAGGCTTCGATAAATAAGGCATGCTTTATAGAGCCAATCCTTGTTTTTTCTTTTTTGGCAGAAGTGCCTGCTATAACTTGATTGACCTTAATAAATAACCCGTCATCTATAATAAATTCTATGCCTCTTTCTCTGGCCACCCATGAAGCCCTATGGCTTTTGCCTGTGCCGCTGGATCCCACAAAACCGACTACTCGCAAGTAGTCACCTCCTGATAATTGAACTTGTCCGGACGTTGTGTATATATTATCAAAAGAGGGCTGTTTCCGCAATAGAAAGGAGAAAAGAGAGTCGATGCTCTCTTTTCTTTCCCCGGATTCTCTTCCTTTGTACACTTTTGATTTTGTCGCTAGTTTCTTCGATATCTTATCCTTAGTAAAAACTTCTTAAATTTGCTGACTTGAATCTAACTACATTATGTACCAATATTGAACTAACCATACATCATATTGTGGTACACATACATTCTATCATCTCATGCAGACTTGTCAATATGAATTGAAAAATTTGTTGTTGAAAATACAAATAATAGAAATATTTATGATGATTTATGTAAAATTGACAAACTGGCTCACTCGCCCATCTGCTGCCTACTTTTTGTTTTCGCTCTTGACCAAATTAATCATGCACACATCGCAACCTTTACATATAGTCACACGTCCTGAGAAAACATTCTTAATGGTCTCCATAAGCTCTTTGTTCCTGAACTGACCTGTGCAGTGAATCATGATCCTCCTTGGGGCAAAAGTAATAAGAGAGCTGACAAGTAAATCATCATAATTAATCTCGCCCTCGGCTATCTCATTAATATATTCCTGTACACATTCATTGGTAATTTCCTTTTTTGTCTCATCCAAAAGAATATACTTGTTATCATAACCTACTATTACATGGACGGTATTAATCTTTGGCTCCTGAATTTCGACAAAATACCTTAATAATCTTATAAACTCCTTATACTCCCTGTCCATAAGGAAATCATCCACAGCCTTGTCTACAATCTCTTCAAGATCCTTGATGTAATCTTTAAGTCTGAAGTTTACAAACCCATCAAGTATGATGCTGTTAGAATTATCAAAATAATCCATTAACCGCCTGATAATAACATTTTTTCTCCTGATCTGAAAAAGACTGTTGAATATGGTCTTATCTTCATTTTGAATAATTCTACGAGCCTTACACAATATTTCCCTTTTTTCCAAAGAGTTAAAATAGCAATAGCTGCCGTTTATAATTCTCGCAAGGAGCCTCTCTTCATATTGCCTGATGATGTAGTCGGCAAGTGCATTTGAAATATATGTTTTCAGCACCTTGTACGACTCGATCGATTTCTCTCTATAAAATCTGCCATCATTTACTGCACATATAATGGAAGTTGAACCCTCAGAATTTATCTCATTGATTGAATAATTAATTTTTTTATTTTTCAGTTGCTGGAGTTCATTTGTAATGTGCTGTATTACCATGTCAGCGCTGCCATTAACCCCAATGCAAAGAAACTGCATCAACTTCACATCCCTTCAAGTGTTAGTATATGCCTGTGCAAAATGTTGTATGCAGCATAGGATTTATGCAAATTTTCCCATGCTTTTAACATATTCTCCTATATTTGCTATTTGTCATCGCAAAAATGCATCGGCATTTTTTATCTTATATATTATATGTTGATTTGGAAGGTAAGTTACTAAGAAAACTTTTCCGCACATAAGATTCGAACGTCATCTGTAGTGCGGCAATATGTCAGAATGCCTGCACACGGCAGTATTGGAATACGCATAATGTATATCATTTTTACAGTATAAATATCATTCACAAAAAAGGACAGTTCTACATAATATACAAAGTACTGCTAACAGTTGCTAATGATACCTGAAATATCTAGCACAATAATTACTACTAACTGGAGTCTGCCGCGGCTGATGACGGTTATTTAAATAAAAGGCCGGAGGCTCTGAGCCCCCGGCCTTTTTGTCAAATTTGTTTTTATAATTTCATTTTTGCTATGTTTTCTCAAAGTATTTTTTCACGGTCTTTTGACATAATAGTATATATAGAATTTATCAAAAAGAAAAGGAGTTTTTTCAATGAATAGAACACCGTTAGACAGGATTGCACTTATCCTTGTAATCATTGGCGCTCTGAATTGGCTGATTGTCGGGATAGCTGGATATGATTTTGTAACTGCAATATTTGGAGGCAATTTATTTAGTGGTACCATGTCAATATTCAGCAGAATTATTTTTGCTCTTGTTGGTATCTCGGGCTTGTACACAATCACTCTATTGTTTAGGGAAAGTCCGGCAAATGCTAGGGAGTAGCTTTTGTAGCATTATTTACCGTAATAAATCAATGTCATTCTACAAATCATATGTATACGCTGCAAAAGAAATGATGGCGGCGGAAATATAACGAGGAGGGAACTATATGGCAAACAGGAGTAAAACCGCATTTGACAACATGAAGTATGAAGTAGCCAGCCAGGTAGGCGTTAACCTTAAGCAGGGCTATAATGGCGACCTCGCATCGAGAGACGCCGGTAAAATTGGTGGAAATATTGTTAAGAAGGTTTTTGAATCCTATAC
>CAYGHY010000072.1:0-13276 GCA_964349435.1 uncultured Oscillospiraceae bacterium | reverse complement strand
CAGCCATAATGCCGGAAAACATGAAGCCAAAAATGACAGTCCTATTGACTTTGAGGCCAGAAAACTTTGCAGTTTCTTTATTAGCCCCTACAATGAACAACCTTCGTCCGACAGTTGTTCTCCGGAAAATAAATCCTGTCAGCAACATCGCACCTATTGCGATAATAATAGGCATCGGAATATTTCCAAAAACGCGCCCTGTGCCTAAAAAAAGGATGGCTGGATGAATGTTAGTTACGACGCCTCCGTCCATGTATTCAAAAATTAGACCTCGGAGTATTTCACGCGTGCCAAATGTGACAAGAATCGCCGGAAGGCCCAGATAGGTAATCAAGGCACCATTCAGTATGCCACAGAGTGCTCCAATAACAAGTGAAAGCACAATTCCGAAAATTAATGTGGGGATATCATTTGGAGCGCGCATATAACTGGCTGATATACACATCGATATCGACAAAATCGAACCGACCGACATATCAACGCCTTGCCCAAGCAGCATCGCCGCAGACATTCCCAAAGCCATTATCAATAAAAGTGACGATTGTCTAAGAAGATTCAGGATGTTGCTAAGCTTTGAAAACTGAGGTGAAATAAAAGTCATAGTGATAACGAGTAAGCAAAGCATTAGCAAAGTTGAATAGCGAGCAAGTATGTTTATTGCAGTGGTTTTGGTTTTAAGGTTCATCCCTTAGCATCCTCCTTTCTTTTGGAGATTACATCAATAGACAGGATGATAATCAACACAAAACCAACAACCATCATTTGCGTCACAATGCGAAGACCAATCATGTTCATCCCGTTACGAAGGAGAGAAATCGCAATAGCTCCGAGCCAAGCGCTATAAATACTCCCGCGTCCGCCCGTCAGTGCCGTTCCTCCTAGAACAGCACTACAAATGCCATCCAGTTCAATTCCGAGGTTCTGAGATGGATTAGCGACCCCAATTCTAGCTGCTGCTAACATACCAGCAAAGGCTGCAATGCCTCCGTTAATTAGGTAAACACTAAACTTAATTTTTTTTGTATTAAGACCTGATGTCAAGGCCGCTTCCACATTGCCTCCAACTGCATAGAGATATGTTCCATATGGTCGTTTCTTTAAAATGTAACTAAACGTAATATACAGAACTGTTACAATGATTATCGGCATTGGTATTATCCAAATAGAACCTTGACTCATAAATTTAAAAATTTCCGAGTCAATTCTAATACTTCCGTCAAAAAGAAGTAATCCAATCCCATTGGCAATACTCATGGTGGCAAGCGTAATTATAAAGGTTGGCATATTAGTGAACCCTGCTAAAACTCCATTAAGTACTCCAATGGCCATACCAGAGCCGAGTGCAATGATAAACACGAGTGGCAAAGATACGCCACTTCGCATAAGTAATGCTGCTACTATCCCGGCCATGCCAGCAACCCCACCAACTGATAGATCAGTCTGGTGCGTCAATATTGCCAAAAAAGAACAAATGGTAATGACGCTTAATACAGCAGACTGTTGCATGATGTTAGTGAAATTGGAGATCGAAAAATAATTCTTTGCGGTTAAGGAAAAAAATGCAACAAAAAGAATAATCGCATAAAAGGCGCCTGTACGCGGTAATTTTACCTTCCCGGTTAATCCGGGGAGATTCCTTCCTCCCATAATTATCCCTTCCCGCCTGACGCATAATGTATGATCATTTCCTGAGTCGCATTCTCAAAAGGCATTTCTGTAACCATTTTCCCTTCGCGCATTACATAAATCCTATCTGCAATAACCATGATTTCTGGAAGATCAGAAGAAATGATCAGAATTGAATTCCCCGCTTTTGCTAAGTCATCAATCAAATGATATATCTCATCACGCGCTCCAACATCTATTCCACGTGTCGGCTCGTCAAAAATCAGGATATGAGATTCTGTATACAACCACTTTCCAAGCACAACTTTTTGCTGATTTCCTCCCGAAAGATTCATTACTTTCTGGTTTTCGTCGGGGCAAGCAATGTTGAGTTTTTTTATATATTTTTTGCTTTCATTTTTTTCCCGGGTAAGATTCAGTACACCTCCGACTGACACTTTATTGAGCGCAGCTTGTGTAACGTTTTGGCTGACCGGTAAAATAAGGGATAGGCCATGTTCTTTCCGGCTTTCAGGAAGAAGGCCGATTCCATTGGCTATGCTGTTTGATGGCGATACTTTCTTGATTCTTTTTCCATATACAAAAACCTCACCTGAATCAAGCCGCTCAATACCAAATAACGCGTGGACTAGTTCGGTCCTTCCAGCGCCTACCAAACCCGATATTGCGACGATTTCACCTTTATGAAGCTTTATGGATACGTCTTTGATCTTTTTTCCACTAGTAGCGCTTCGTACTTCAAGCGCAACCTCATCAGTTGATGTGTTTCGTTGGCGTACTCTTTCGCGGGAAACAACCCGACCAACCATCATTTGTACCATCTCATCCATAGTAATTGATGCTGCGTCAGCAGTTCCAACTGTGAAGCCGTCACGCAGAACTGTTATGCGATTACCTATTTGGGTTACTTCTTGTAAACGATGGGAAATATATATGATGGACACACCTTTGCTCTGCAAGTCTCGAATCGTAGTAAAGAGAATTTCGATTTCGCTGCTGCTTAACGCGGCCGTGGGTTCATCCATAATTAGAATTCGCGCGTTTTGTGAAAGGGCTTTTGCTATTTCAACAAGTTGTTGTTGTGCAACTCCTAATGAGCGAATTGTCTCATCAGCTCGAACACCACTATTGAGAAAATCCAAGTGTTTCTGAGCATCTTCTTTTAGTCTATCATTATCAATTGCGCCGCCTTTTCTGCGAGGTTCACGGCCTAAAAAAATATTCTGCGCGACTGTTAAATCAGGTACCAGATTGAATTCTTGATATATAATTGCAATTCCAAGATTCTGAGATGCCTTTGTACTGCTGATGTAGACCTTCTTTTTATCTATAAAGATATCACCACTGTCAATTGTATACAAACCAGACAGTATCTTCATCAACGTAGATTTTCCTGCACCATTCTCCCCAAGCAAAACATGGACTTCACCTTCATACAAGTCAAAACTGACGTCTGAAAGCGCCTTCACCCCCGGGAATGATTTATTTACTTTTTCTGCTCTTAACAGAATATCACCTTTCAGTTTGTGTCACCCCTTCAACATAAACTTTGTCGTTTGCGAAAGTCGAGAGCTAGTAATCAGACTAATGGTTGGCAAGTCTTTCCGTTCTTCCTGAATCACAATAGATGGCGTTGATGTCAAACTCATCCATGAGAGATTATTGATGCCAGGCATTAATGAATCATGCCCTACTCTTCGTAATCAAAGCCGGCTCGATCGCTTACATATTTCTTGTCCCATTCACGAATCTCAGCATGTTTTGGATGCATCATGTAATTGAAAAGCGAATTGACATCAGAGAATTCCGCATAAAGCATAAGATCATGGTATCCTGGATCTCCTTTTGCATCACAAGCTCGAACGCTTATAGACTGTAAACCATCAATATGTCCTACTAAAGAGTAAAACCTTCGGTTAAGTTCCTCGATCAACTTATCTCGGCCATAGTCTTCTGCTTCTTCAGTGTATCTCCATAAAATGATATGTTTAATCATCAAAAACTCCTTACAATAAGAAAATCCCGAGTAAAAGATGGAAGCGATTCCAGATGTCCGGATTATAGCGTTTCAGAATCTCATTGTAAAGAGCTTTTTTATCTTTTGTCGAATTTTTTCCCGTTTTGATTATTTAAACTATTTTTGGATAGGCAGATCAACCAGTAAATGTTATATAATATCTAGATGTATAATGGTAGTTTCTCTGAGCCACGCACTACAAGCTTCGCCTTTATAATGATTTTTCTGGGAGATGACTGTTTATGGCCCTTTTCTTCAATTATTCTTTCATACAGCATTCGCATGGCAATTCTGCCCATTTCAATGTTGTCTTTCTCTGCAAGTGTAATGTTAATCTGTAAGGCCTTTAGTAATTCCAGTTGATCATATCCTGCGAATGCAATATCTTGAGGGATCCGTATTCTATTCTTATAAATTGCACTTAATGCTCCAATTGATAGTCGGTTATTATTTGCAATAACTGCTGTAGGCCATAATTTGCGATCACGAGACAGGATTTCCATCATTGCTTTATAGCCAGATTCTTGTGTGAATAAACTGTAATGAATCCAGTTGTCATTATATGGTATTCCGGCCCTAGAAAATGCCATTTTATATCCATTCGTGCGATTTTGACCTAAGCTTAGCTCTTGATTACCAGCGAGGATTTCAATGTGACGATGTCCTTCATTTATCATCAAAGTTGTGATAGCAAAAACAGCTTGCATATCATCAAAGTATACACCGTCATGCTCGCACTCAACTATATCTCGATCAATGAGAACAACAGGAAAATCTAGATTTTTAAATACTTTCGTATATTCCAATGTCTGTTTGTTTTCTCCAAGAGCAGCCGAAATTAATAATCCTTGAACCCTCTGTTCCTTTAATGTGTGAATAATTCGAAGCTCCTTTTCATAATCTTCATTACTGTCACATAGAATGACACAGAAATTCAAACTATCTGCTATTTCGTAGATTCCTTTGATAACGCCAGAAAAGAAAGGATTGTCGAACTCTGGGACTAATACTCCAACTATCCTATTGCTGTCTTTTGATAACCTCTTTGCCATCATGCTCGGAACATAGTCATATTCTTTGATTACACACTCAATTTTTTGGCGCGTCTTTTTACTAACATAACCGGAATTGTTAATCACTCTTGATACAGTTGACAGAGATACATCAGCGTTCTGTGCAATATCTTTTATTGTTTTTCGCATTTTTCAGTATCTCTTTCTATTATTCAGTCGAAGCATGAAGCGATTTTAATTCGCAAGAATATTGAGTAATCACAAATCTCACTAGAACTAAAGTTGTACCTCTGTCTTAATGATCAATGTTTAACATCTTTTCTAGCTTTGAACTCCTGTATCACAATTAGATAAACATTGTTAATTACTTCAAGCAATCATTAGTTTCGCATTGGAATCCTTAGGTGGTTGAATGTTAGCCGAAATGCAGCAAATCGTCAAGCGCTTTCATATCCATTCTTTACTCAGTCTTACACCCAAAACTTAAATTATTTAGGACTAATGCATGTTGAACTATGTGTAAGCCTATACATGCTGAAACAAACTCGGCTTGTAAAAATATAGTATCTTTCTTTCCTAAATCTAGAAATTTATTGTTGACATGTGGAAACGGTTCTATTATCTTAGAATAAACACTCGTGTAAAGCGATAAAACACAAAGGAGTAAAAATTATGGAAACAGGTATGAAAGGTAAAAAAGTTCTGATCACAGGTTCCACAAAAGGAATTGGTCGAGGCTGCGCTGATATCTTTGCAAAGGAAGGTTCCTACGTAATTGTTCATGGTCGCGATCAACAGAATTGCGATGAGATCGCAAAACAAGTTCAGGAACTCAATCCTGAGGCTAAGGTCCGCGGAATTGCGGCTGATCTAAGAGATCCTGAAGCAATCAAAACTTTATACGCCAAGGCAACGGAAGACGGTCCTGTCGATGTATTGGTCAACAATGCTGGTATCTACTATATTCGACAATTCCTGGATACATCGGATGAGGAATGGAACGATATGTGGAACACTGACATGATGAGTGCCGTTCGCTTAACTCGTCTGGCTTTCAAAGATATGATGGAACGAAATTATGGCAAGATCATTATGGTTACAAGCGAAGCTGCTCTTCGTCCAAACAAGGATGTGATTCACTATAGCGCAGTCAAAGCTGCTATGACTGGCTTTGCGCGCGGGTTGGCTGAAGCAACAAAGGGTACAAAAGTAACCGTGAACTCCGTTCTTCCCGTTACAACTATCACAGAAGGGCATTTGGGTTATCTTGAAGCTTATGCAAAGACTCGAAATCTTAAGGGCGGTATCGAAGAAGCAAAGAAGGATTACTTTATTAACGGAAATGATGCTCCGTCCTTAATTGGCCGTTTCACTACAGTTGAGGAATGTGCAATGACAGTTCTCTTTGCTGCAGCTAACGACGGTGTGAATGGCAATTCGATTTTGATCGATGGCGGTGTCATCAGGCATATTTAAATCAGATTTTATGGACGCCTTCTTTATGAACTGCTCTTTTTGTAAGAAAGCTGTAAGAGTTGAGCATGGTTACAGCTTTCTTACAAAAGTTTGTGCGACCTAATTTGTACACTAAGTGACTAATTTAGTTTTAGCTAAGGAGGATTAGATGTATAGCGTTGCAGTTACGAGTCCTGGTAAAGTAGAAATTGTTGAAGTTGGTCTTCCTAGTGTCGGTAATTATGATGTTCTGGTAAAGACTGAAATATCTTTCATATGCAACGCGACTGACAGTAAAATTATCAGCTACCATATGCCGGGTCTAAGCTTGGAACAGTATCCGCTTCTGTTAGGGCATGAAGCTGTTGGTAGGGTCGTTAAAGTCGGAGAGAAAGTAAAAAATTTTCACATTGGCGATCGAGCAATCGGTGGCCTGGTATTTGATGTGGATGGTGCATTTGGATCAGGTTGGGGCGGGCACTCTGAATATACGTTGATCAAAGACATTTATGCAATGTTAAGTGATGGCAGTGCCCCTATAGACTATAATGAAACCTATAAAATCATGACAGTAGTTCCTGATGATATTCCTGTTGAAGCAGCAGGATTGTTATGTACTTGGCGTGAGGTTTATTCTGGTTTCTTCAATGACTTCAAGGCTACCCCCGACAAAGACATAATAATATTTGGATCTGGACCAATTGGTTTGAGCTTCACAAGTTTTGCCAGAATCAAGGGGTTTCAAAAAATAATTGTTGTTGATCCACTCCCAAATAAGCGAGAAATGGCTCAAAAAATGGGTGCACATGTCGTCTTGTCCCCTAACGAAGTATCACAATATATAAACGATTATGGTAAAGTTGATATGGTTATTGATGCGGTTGGTCATCCAGCAATCATTAACAATGGCTTATCATTAATTAAAATGAATGGATGTGTATGCATATTCGGTATTGTGGGAGATGATACATTCGAATTGAAAAAAGGTATGGGACCATACAACTTCAATCTTCAATTTCATCAATGGCCTACCCGAGACTATGAACTGGCTGCACAAAAGCCACTTGTCGAGTGGATAAGAAGCGGACAGCTCAATTATCGCGATTTCGTTACATCTTCTTTTAGTATAAATGATGTTGCTTTAGCAGTCGAAGAAGTTAGGAAGCCTACAAACATTAAAACTATGTTAGTGTTTGACCGGTAGTATATGAACCGCTGCGAAGAACTAATTCTACACAAAAAGAAATATCATAATAGAGCAAGTCAATGAAGGGTAACAAAATGGAGTTAGTGATTCTATCTATTTTCAGGATACAATTATATGTATTGATAGATACAATCAATTCTCCCGACAAATCTGGGGTGAAAGTATGAAGTATATCTTGGCCCATGACATTGGCACTTCTGGTAATAAGGCAACATTATTTGATGAGAACGGGGTACTTATTGCTAGTGAAGTAAATCCGTATGGTGCCAAATACTATAATGAAACATGGGCTGAGCAGGATCCAGAGGACTGGTGGAAAGCAATCTGCGTCTCCACAAACAAGCTGATCAGCTGTACTGGCATAGACGCAAAAAGCATTGCGGTTGTCAGCTTCAGCGGCCAGATGATGGGTTGTCTCTGCGTCGACCGGCAGGGCAATCCGCTGCGTAACTCCATCATTTGGGCTGACCAGCGCGCGCAAAAACAGACAGCTGCCCTTGGGGAAAAAATGACGCTCAAGGAGCAATACAATATCACCGGTCATCGCAACGCGGCTTCCTATGGGCTGCAAAAACTCATGTGGGTGCGCGACAACCAACCAGATATCTACCAAAACACCTATAAGGCGCTGAACGCTAAAGACTATATCACCCTGAAGCTAACTGGAGTTTTCATGACTGAGCCAACGGATGCCAGCAGTTTCGCCTGCATGGACCTGCGTACCAATAAATGGTCCGTCCCAATCGTTGAAGCATCGGGTATTGATGAGGACAAACTTCCGGAAATCATGCCCTCCACACATGTCGCGGGGTATGTGACCAGAGAAGCTGCCCGCGAGACCGGCCTCTACCCGGGTACGCCTGTAGTGTTGGGCGGTGGTGATGGGATCTGCGCTAATGTCGGAGCCGGCTCGGTTCGCCCCGGGAAAGCCTACTGTTCCCTTGGATCATCATCCTGGGTCGCGACCACCAGTGAGCAGCCTGTGCTGGATGAAGAGATGCGAACCGTCTGTTGGGCACATATTGTGCCAGGCTGTTATTCTCCTAACGGCACCATGCAAACGGGCGGCGGGGCATACAGCTGGCTTAAGACCAATGTTTGCCGTTGGGAAACTACTGAAGCGGAAAGATTAGGAATTAGTCCCTACTCTATTATAAGTGAACAGATTGCACAAAGCCCACCTGGGTCTAATGGGGTAATTTTTCAACCATACCTTCTCGGAGAGCGTGCTCCCCGATGGAGTTCGACAGCAAAAGCTTCATTTCTAGGCATTAAAATGGAGAATACTCGTAGCGATATATTACGGAGTGTAATCGAAGGAATAACGCTTAATCTTGCGCTAATATTTAATATTCTTAAAAAGCATAGCCAAATTGACGAACTGCTTGTGATAGGCGGTGGTGCGAAAAGCACTGTATGGGCTCAGATTATTGCTGATATTTTTGGGATTAGAGTAATGACACCCAAAGTACTTGAGGAAGCCACTTCAATGGGCGCAGCTGTTACAGGTGGTGTAGGAGTGGGTCTATTTAGGAGTTTTGATATCATTGACCAGATGATACAAATAACCACCGCATTTACACCAATTATTGAGAACAGACAGGTATATGATCGAAGCCTACGATTGTTTGAGAAGGCATATCTAGCATTGGAAGAAATAAATAAAGAAATGGCTGAAGAATAGTTTCTGCTTTATCTCTGTATTAGGAAGTTTGTAACCTGCATCCAAGGATATGAAAATCAGTCATGAGGACTCCGATAAATGGAATGATGCTTTGACCGTGAATTTACCTGGAATGATATAGTAAATTTCGTATTCGAGGAAAAATAATTGGATGAGATTGATTTGGGCACAAATGTGCATGCGTTGTTATCCGGAGACTGGTCAGCTGTTCGGGATGATTTGAAGGCAGTTATTGACACTGTCGATGGAAGATTGAATATAATTCCAGTTAGTTGGCTTGTGAGGCTTCCTCTTGAGGCTGCTGACCGCCTGTGCAATATATACATCGATCTGGGTATTACCACAATGAAGACGAGTGCTGGATTGCATTTTGGCGAGGTTAAGGTTGAACATGTTTCATATTATAAAAGCATTTTGGTGACAAGCTTCTTTTTGTAGTTGCAGGGAGGTGCCGTACGCGTGAATAAGCTGAAGCTATGCATACGGAAGGAGCAAAATACTTCCACTTAACTCAGTGGCGTAAGATTTGCAGTGGGAATTATGATTGTGCATTTTAATACTTGACAAAAATCGGAGAATTTGGGAGGTATAAGTATTGGGAGTGAAAAGTGTTCATGCAAAACATGTTTTCAGCCGGGAGAATTGATAGATAATGGACAAAAGATGATTTGTCACTAAGAAAAGTGACTTAACTTTTAGAAGCAACAGGAATGGAGAGTATTATGTCCAAATATGAAAAGGCCACGACGCCAACTATGTATTTCATTGGTGTCACAACAGGGAAATCTTCAATAATGAAAGTATTCCCAGACTGGATGAACGCGATGGGAAAGAACGCTTGTATGAAGGGAATTGATCTTCCCATTCATGCGGAGACAGATGTCTATCGTGAAGTTGTGCGTTTTATCAAGGAAGATCCTCTGTCGCTTGGCGCTTTGGTTACTACACACAAGATTGATATTTACAATGCAGCATATGATTTGTTTGATTACTTGGATCCGTATGCCCAGATGTTTCATGAGTTATCTTCAATATCTAAAAATGATGGTAAATTATGCGGGCATGCAAAGGATCCTCTGTCATGTGGGCAAGCCTTGGAAGAGTTTATACCTTTGAACTACTGGTCAAACAATTCCGAAGCTGAAGTAATGATTATGGGAGCAGGCGGTAGTGCAATTTCGATGTGTTCCTACTTTATGAGAAAAGAGTTTGTGGGCAATTACCCCAAAAAGATTATAATTACTAATCGCTCACAATCACGTCTTGACAAGATTGCTTCCATTTGTGGGAAATTAAATCCCGGAAATATTGTTTGTGAATTTCACTTAACACCGGAAGCAACCCAAAATGATCAAGTACTATCGCGTTTAGCCTCGGGATCTTTAGTGGTCAACGCAACGGGGTTAGGGAAAGACCGTCCTGGTTCGCCATTAACTGATTCAGCTGATTTTCCAGTGAACGGAATTGCATGGGAGATCAATTATCGGGGAGACTTGCTGTTTCTTCACCAGGCGGAATCTCAAAAAGAGGAAAAGAAGTTAATCATAGAAGATGGATGGATGTATTTTGTTTATGGCTGGACTCAGGTAATTGCAGAAGTGTTTCATTACCCAATTGAGGGCGCAACTCTTCTTGAAATGAATCGAATTGCAGCAAAACGCAACAATCGCTAAGAATAAGGAGATCATCATGGATTTTAACACTGAAAACAAATTTTTGGATTTTCAGCGGGGGTTCACCGTTGACTTTAATCTAGCAACTGGTATATCTGAAAAAAAAATTACATCAAAAAGATACCTAAGTAACCTTCAGGGAATGGTTGCAGATGAAAAAGCGCTGCAAGATAAAATAGCACAAGAAGGTAATTCTCTCGTTTATGAATTTCATGAGATGGGAGTGCCTGAAAAGTCTGGAGATCTTGCATTTGGTTTTAGTATTGTGTACCCAGGGAAGATTGGTAACGAGTATTATATGACAAAAGGTCACTTTCATACAATTCTTGATACAGCGGAGGTTTACCTTTGCCTTGCAGGGCATGGTTATATGCTGTGTGAAAATCCGGAAGGTGACTGGATGGCATTTGAACTATTGCCCGGCAAAATGGTATATGTTCCGGAGCGATATGCACATCGAAGCATAAATGTTGGTGCAGAGGAAGCTCTCAGAACATTTTTTGTGTTCAGAGCAGATGCTGGACATGACTATGGGACTATTGAAACGAAGGGATACCGGAAGTTGTTAATCGAGCGGGATGGTAAGCCAACAGTCATAGATAATGAGAGATGGAGGTAATAGCATCGTGAAATTGCTTGTAACACCCACTTCATTTTTAAAGCCAGCAAACGCGGAAGCAAGGTCTATCTTGGAATCATATACAAGCGATATTGTTTACAATGAAACGGGTGAACCGCTATCAGGAGAGCAGCTGCTTTCTCGATTGGACGGCTGCGATGGATATTTGGCAGGTGTTGACTATATTACCGCTGATGTTGTTGAGCGAATGCCAGGAAGTATCCGTGCTATTTCGCGGTATGGCGCGGGAGTTGATCGTGTGGATTTGGAAGCTTGCCGCAAGCGTGGGATTATTTTAACCAATACGCCGGGCGCAAATGCGACAGCTGTCTGCGAACTTGCATTTGCGCTGATGCTGGCTGTAGCGCGCTCAGTTCCTTCATTGGATCGGCAAGTAAGGCAAGGTGCTTGGCCGCGTGCGAATGGAATGGAACTCGCCGGGAAACACTTGGGAATCTTGGGGCTTGGAGCGATTGGAAAGAAGCTTGCGCTGCGCGCACAAGCGTTCGACATGCAAATATCCGCCTATGACCCCTACATTGATGAGGCATTTGCTTCTGCCAATGGAGTTCGTGTTGAATCGCTGGACGACGTGTTCAAAACATCTGACGTCATTTCCTTGCACCTACCGTTATCAGCGGATACAAGGTACATCGTCAGCAAAAAACGTATGCAATTGATGAAAGCCGGTAGTATCATCATCAATACTGCTAGAGGCGGGCTAATCGATGAACAGGCAGCGGCGGAGTTGTTGCTAAGCGGGCATTTAAGAGGACTTGGGCTTGATGCTTTTGAACAGGAACCACTCGTTGATTCTCCCTTGAAGAACATTGAGAATGTTGTGTTTACTCCACATACGGGGGCGCATACCCCTGAGGCTGTTACTCGAATGGGCATTATGGCAGTGGAAAACCTGATTGCGATCTTGAGTAAAAAGGAATGTAAGTATATCGTCCACTAAGAAAAGGAGAGACATCATGAAAAAAAAAGAAGTCCTTGAGCGCCTAGAGTCCTGTGGAGTTGTAGCTGTAATTCGTGCCGACAATGATGATCAGGCGATGCACATAGTTGATTCTTGCATAAAGGCAGGAATTGTCGGTATTGAGATTACTTTTACTGTGCCTGGAGCGCTGGAAATAATCAAGACGCTTTGCAGCAAGTACACACCAGAGGAGATACTGGTTGGGGCAGGAACTGTTATGGATCCTGAAACTGCCAGAGCAGCCATTCTGGCTGGTGCTACCTTCATTGTTTCACCCTGTTTAAATGTTGACACAGTGCGCACTTGCCTGCGTTATCAGATTGTTTGCATGGCCGGTGCGATGACAGTAACCGAAACGGTAGCCTGCATGGAGGCCGGCGCTGACGTAATCAAGATATTCCCAGGGAATCTGTTTGGCCCGAATATTATCAAAGCATTCAAAGGACCTTTGCCACAGGCACGAATGATGCCCACAGGGGGCGTAAGCATCGACAATGCTGGTGAATGGATTCGTGCGGGTGCTGTTGCAATTGGCGCGGGCAGCGATCTGACAGCCGGGGCAAAAACTGGTGACTATGATGCCATTATCACAGTAGGGAAAAAACTGATTAATGAAGTTAGAAAGGCCCGCTCAGGAGAGTAGATATGAATATCCTGGACGCAATCCTGAAACGTTAAAGCATTCGAGTTTTCAAGGATGAACCGCTAGATGACTTTGATATTGAGTCTATCGTCTGGGCGGCTATGGTCGCTCCATCATCACGAAACAGAAGGCCTGGCGGCTCTTAACCATTACGAATCAAAACAGACTAGATAAGATTGGCGCTATTCGAGACACTTGGAGGCCGCTGCGCAGGGCTGCGCTTGGCATTTTCTGCTGCGCCGATAGCACTGACTATCCACTCGGTAGCGAATCCTATCGTGTTCAAGATTGTGCCGCTGCAACCTGAATTCCCGGAATTTATAACGAGGGTTCTCTGATTCCCAAAGTCGCACAGAT
>CAYGHY010000071.1:0-13376 GCA_964349435.1 uncultured Oscillospiraceae bacterium | reverse complement strand
TTATTCCTTTTATTTATTACTTCGGAGGCAAGATGGGTGGGCATGGCTGCGAATAAATGCATCGTGTGAAGGAATGCTTGAAGGCTGTTTGTTCCGGCGAAACTCGAACGCGGTACCCGAAAGGATTACCCCGAATGCTTCGGCAGGACGACGAAGCCGCTGGTCACTGGAGCCACGGATGGCGGAATGACCAGCGCCCGCGTTGGAGTGAGCCGGGACATTACAGCTTTCTTGCTTCATGAATTTGCCGTGCCTTATGGCTCAGGGCATATGTGGTAGAGTTTATTTTTTTCAGTGTTGCGGATTATATGGTTCTCCGTTTGGTTTATATGGCGGCGGAGTACTGTCCTTTGTTTCCGGTGGTTGGATTGGAACGTATATGACGTCGCCTGTCGGCTCCGGTTGTTCTGCGGGATGAGCAACTGGTGTGCTCGACTGACATTCATCGCCGCCAATAATTCCGTTTTTAACACCCGACTCATACATATCCTCAGCGACGGTGGCGACATTATTGCCGCTGTGCGGAACATATCTGAAGCCTGGCACCCACACATGAAGAATGTCGTCAATGTACTTTTTCGTGCCGGGGACAGGGTTACCGTTGGCTGGAGCGTCGCCACCGCCCATGACACCTATCTGCTTATTTATCACCCATGATACCGACCTTGTGACCGGTAAGCTGGTCGCCGGGATTACCGACCATTTTTCCGATTCAGCCGCCGCCTTCATCCTTTATCCAGCCGAAGCCGAGGAGGTAGATTTGCTTTTCGCCCTCTACGATGCGAACATCGCCATTGTACGGTTCGGAGGATGTCTGTGATTGCTTAGATGATTGTACGGTCTGCGCTGGTGCGGATTTTTCTGTTTCTTTTTCTGCCGTTATCGTCGTTTCCTCTGGTTCACTTTCCGTGACGGACTCTGTTTTGGGAGCATAAGTATCGGCAGAGATTAAAATATGCGGAGTTTCTGATGGCCGAGCCTCGATTTCGGCGTTTACGGCGGCTTTTACCGGCTCGGCGGTAATTCCTCTACCTCGGCGCTCCGTGGCCACACGGCGGCAAACAGCGCGACACAGGTGGTAAAGGTTATTCCGGCGATGATTTGCTTTTTCATATAGACCATCTCTCTTCAGCAAGACAAGATACCACAAGGCTTTGGAGATTGCTATATGATTTTTGAAACGAGCGAGGAAGTTTGTATTTAAGGGTGCTTTGTGGTAAACTTTGTCATAGAGAAAAAAGTAGCTTTAATAGTCATGGGGGTGTCGTAATGAGTGCGAACATAAGAAAAGCAACTGTAAGTGATGCAGAAGCATTGAATGAGCTTTACTTCAATTATCTTACAGCTTACCCTCCCACGGAAGAACAGAATATGACGACGTGGCGTGAAATGCTTCGCAGATTTGCCGATGACGACAATTATAATATTCTTGTATTGGAGAGTAACGGGAAAATAGTTTCGTCAGTAACGCTGGTCATCATAGAAAACTTAACTCATAACCTGCGCTCGTATGCGTTGATTGAGAATGTTGTTACGCATAATGACCACAGGGGGAAGGGCTTTGCATCCTCACTTATGAATCATGCGTCTGAAATTGCCAAGCAACGTGGATGCTATAAAATTATGCTGCTGACCGGTTCAAAAAAGGAGAGCACATTGAATTTCTATCGCAGTAACGGCTTCAACAGTGAAGATAAAACGGGATTTATAAAACGGTTGTGATAAATATTAAATC
The DNA here is from genome assembly GCA_964349435.1 of uncultured Oscillospiraceae bacterium. GTDB lineage: Bacteria > Bacillota > Clostridia > Acetivibrionales > DTU013 > CAYGHY01. The sequence goes on along the minus strand of CAYGHY010000071.1, from coordinate 11,641 downwards.
GTGAGGTTTAGATGAATAAAAATATAAAAATGATTGTAACCGACCTCGATAATACTCTGCTACGCCGTGATAAAACAGTCAGCGATTATACAGCATCAGCATTTAAGCGGCTTCGCGAGTGCGGAGTGGTGGTGGCATTTGCGACTGCGCGATATTTTCGGACAGTTGAAGAGTGGGTTATACCCTCTATTGGCATTCAGCCCGACATCGTAATTTCACTAAATGGCGCATACGCCTATGCTAATGGCCGCCCGCTGTATCAATCGACTTTTTCTCCCGATATTGGGAACGCGCTTGTTACGGCGGTGCACAAGGCTGGCGGCATGGTGACGGTCGGGACGGATCGGATAAGATATTGTGAGCGAGTGATTGAGGATTCGCATAAGAGCTTTTCCGTTGCCTGTAAGTTCGATGAGCCAATAGACGAGAATTTTCATTATATGGATTTGCGAGGCGTCGATTCGGCGGCTCTTGAGAAAATAGCGGGTAATTTCCCGACACTGCGTATACAAGCGTACACCGATTCTGCACTTGTAACTTTTCAGCACATAGATGCGCGTAAGGAGACCGCACTTTCCGCTGTCATGGAGCAACTTAACATTTTGCCGAGAGAAGTTGTCGCTTTCGGGGACGACCGCAACGACATCGAAATGCTTCGTGTATGCGGTTTCAAGGTGGCTGTCGCCAATGCACTCGACGAGGTTAAGGCGGTCACCGATTATGTTTGCGGCGACTGCGATGAAGACGGCGTGGCGCGATGGATTGAGGAAAATGTATTCAATAATGGCGGCAAGAGGAGGTATTAAACAAAATGAAAATAAAAATAATCCCTGCGACCACCGCCGATGCGGAATCGCTGGTTGCTATTCAACAACAAGCCTTCAAGCGGTTGTATGATGTTTACCACGACGAAGGCAGCCCCTATCTGCGTGGCGCGGATGAAATTCTGCGATGGCTGGAACGCCCAAACTGTAAGGTGTTTAAAATATTTGCTGACGGTGTTTTAGTCGGCGGTATTGCCGCTTGGGAGCGGAATGGTCTGCCCGGCGAGTATTATCTTGCACGAGTATATATATTGCCCGAAATGCAGAACAAGGGTATAGCCAGCCAAGCTATTTTACTCTGTGAGGCTGAGTTCCCGAACGCCTCCCACTGGACTCTGGATTTTCCTGTTGACGAGTCACCCAACCGTCGATGCTACGAGAAAGTCGGATATGTTGACACCGGCGAACGGCGGGAGCAGAGTGGCGGCGCGATTACACTCGCTTATATGGAGAAGAAAATCGCATTAAACACAGAGAAATTTACCGGAAAGGCTCAGGCTTACGCAAAGGCGCGTCCGGGGTATCCCGATGAAGCCGTTGAGTATATATGCTCGCTTGTGCCACCGAATGCGGTTTTCGCCGACGTCGGCGCTGGAACAGGCAAATTCACCGAGCTGCTTGCGGCGCGTGGATACGTCATTTTTGCGCTTGCGCCAAACGCCGATATGCGAGAGCAGCTTGCAGTTGCGCTTGCGCCATACCCGAATGCAAAGATTGTCGATGGCTTGGCCGAAGCCACGGCACTTACCGACCAAAGCGTTGATGTTATAACCTGTGCGCAGGCGTTGCATTGGTTTGACCTTGACGTATTCAGAACAGAGTGTCGCCGTATCGGGAAACCCGGGAGTCTTGTTATTGCAATATACAACAATACTCCGGGCGGCAGCAGTATTAAGCACAGCAAGCAATCAATAGATGTGTTTTACACAAATCCAACAATACGTGAGTTTCCCAACCCTATGTTTTATTCGCAGGAAAAATGGCTTGCGTACATGACGTCCCATTCTAACGATCCTTTGCCGTCCGACCCCGGCTATGTCGCTCATATCGCAGAGGTGAATGCGATATTTGACCGTGAAAATACCGATGGACTGATACGCCGTGATGTTGTGACTATGGTTTACAGCGAGGTGTTGAATAATGAATCTTGAAATCAAACCTCTCACACCTGAACTTGCCGTTGATTTCTTTGACTTCTTTGAAAATCGAGCGTTCACAGACAATTCACCTTATCGGTGTTATTGTCAGGTCTATCAAATGACCAAGGAGCAGGCGAATGCGGCGTTCGACAAAGCAGATGGGTCTGACATAGCTCGCGTGTCACGAAAAGTCGCCGAGCAACAGATTGATTCAGGCATCTTGCGGGGATATCTGGCGTTCGCTGACGGCGTAGCTATCGGCTGGTGCAACGCGAACGACAAAGCGAACTTTCCCATCGAATCGTGTACCGGTGAGCGTTTTTATGTGCCTGCCAAAAAGCGGGAAAAGGCCGTGGTGTGTTTCGAAATTGCCCCGGAATATCGCGGGAAAGGCGTTGCAACTGCACTTTTACAGCGTGTGATTGATGATGCAAGAGCCGAAGGCTATGCCACCGTAGAGGGTTTCCCCGTCGTGCGCGGCGAACGATATGAATGGGATAGTACCGGCCCCCTCCGGCTGTATGAAAAAGCCGGATTTGTTGAGGTCGCAAGACAAGGCGACCAAATGGTGATGAGGAAGAAGGTGTGCGGTAATGGATAAAAGTATCATTGAATATGGCGGTTTTATAAAGGAAATCAAGGAGCTTATTTATCGCCGTCAGTATGAGGCTATGAAAAAGGTCAATGCCGAGCTGATTCAACTTTATTGGGAAATTGGCGAAGAAATTGGCAACCAGCAGCACGAAAGAGGCTGGGGCAAATCTATTGTTGAGGTTTTATCAAAAGAGCTTCAAAAAGAATTCCCCGGCGTTGCGGGCTTTTCAGCGCGTAATCTTTGGTTGATGCGGAGTTTTTATATCGAATATTCGCAAAATGCAAAACTGCAACCGTCGGGTACAGAAATTCAGAAATCAAATCTGCACCCATCGGGTGCAGAAATACACAGTTCGTCCCTGCCGCCTTTACTTGCGGATATAGGCTGGAAAAAGAATGTGGTCATCATGCAGAAATGCAAAGACCCGCTCGAACGTGAATTCTACATCAAAATGACAAAACGTTTTGGCTGGACAAAGGACGTGCTGATTAACAACATCGAAAATCAAGCCTTCGCCAAGTATTTATCCAACCAGACCAATTTTGACGAAACCGTGCCTGAAAAATACAGGCTTCAAGCCAAGCTCGCCGTCAAGGACGATTATAATTTTGATTTTATTGAGATGGGCATCGAACACAGCGAGGCGGAGCTTGAAGCGGGCATTATCTACAACATTCGGGCGTTTCTGTCCGAGATGGGCGGAGATTTCAGCTTTATTGGCAACCAGTACCACCTTGATGTTGCGGATGATGACTATTATATTGACCTGCTCCTGTACCATCGCCGTCTGCGCTGCTTAATTGCGATTGACTTGAAAATCGGCGAGTTTATCCCGGAATATGCGGGGAAAATGCAGTTTTACTTAACCGCACTTGATGAAACTGTGAAACTGCCGGACGAAAACCCTTCAATCGGAATTATCATCTGTAAGAGCAAAAACCGCACAAGGGTTGAGTACACACTCAGAACGACCAATAAACCAATTGGCGTAGCGACTTATTCTTTCTATGAGAATTTGCCGGAAGATATGCGTTCATTGCTGCCATCGCCAGATGAAATAGAAGCGATTATCCGTGAATTTGGGGGTGAGGTTAATGAGTAAAGATAAGATGACACACAAAGGCACGGTTACGCTTGAAACCGAGAGGCTTATACTCCGGCGGTTTACGATGGACGATGCGGAAGCAGTATTCAAAAATTGGGCAAACGACCCGGCTGTCACAAAATACCTCATGTGGCCGACGCATGAAAGCATAAGTGAGTCAAAGGGTTGGTGCGAGCATAATGTGAACTCCTACGTTGACGAAAAGTATTATAGCTGGATTATTATCCTCAAAATACTTGGTGAGCCAATCGGAAGCATTGGTGCTGTTAAGTTTGATGAAAAAACCTCAATGGCGCATATCGGTTATTGTATTGGCAAGGCATGGTGGCGGCAAGGCTACACAAGCGAAGCACTTAAAGCCGTCGTGAAGTTCCTTTTTGAGAAGGTTGGCGTAAATCGCATTGAATCTCGCCATGACCCTTGCAATCCTAATTCTGGCAAGGTGATGGAAAAAGCAGGCTTAAAATACGAAGGGTTACTTAAGCAAGCAGATTGGAACAATCAAGGCATATGCGACGCAGCATATTATGCACTTATGGCTGATGAATACTTCGGCAAGGCACAGAAATGGGGCATCTCCATCGGCGACATATCAATCGACTGCACAGACCCCACACGGACACGGGATTTTTACGCTGCGCTCACCAGTTGGGAAAAGCGCAAAGCATACGGTTGCCCGGCTGTAGTCAGCGATGGAGGCTTATTGATACTGTTCATTGGATGCGATTATGAATACGCTCCTCCAGTTTGGCCGGAGGAACCCGGTAAACAGCAGAAGCAGATGCACTTTAATTTTCAGGTCGACGATGTGCCATCCACCGTGGCGGAAGCTATCAAGCTCGGTGCGACTAAAGCTGCCGCCCAATATGGTGGCGACCACTATGTAACCATGCTTGACCCGGAAGGGCATCCGTTTTGCCTGTGCAGAAAGTAAAATGAGGACTTGTCGATGGATTATTATCATGGAACACGAGTCGGCGGGTTAACTGTGCTTAAGCCTTATGCTTCACAAGGAACAAAATTAAAGGAGCTGACTGTTTATCTCACCACAAGCAAACAGTTGGCACTGCATTATATATGGGACTACGACAGAAGTCCAAGCAAAAGCCCTATGCTCGACATCCGTAAAGACGGCGTACTGGTATTTCAAGAAATGTACAGCGGAGCGTTGGAGTATTTATACAAAGGATTAAACGGATATATCTATCGCTGCATCGGTGAGTATGACCATGAGAATAATGCGGGGGTTTTCACCTGTGCGACTTCAAAAGATCCTGTACCCATTGTCGATTTTGAGTTTGCCGAAGATGTGTACGAACGTATAATGTCATATGAAAAGCAAGGCGCTTTTATTTATGAGCGATATGAGGATTTACCGCAGTGGCTGCACGATATAATCCATGGTCATGTCATCAGAGGGATTAAGCGAGGCGATTGGCTTAATGACATGTCAAGCCCTGAATACAATTTTTACCAAGCTAAATGGCCGCAATACTTACGCGAAGCAGAAGTATTGCGCGAACACGGACTTTTGTAAATAGCAAAAAGAGAGGCTATGCTTTTTATAAGTGAAATTGCACAAGCAGAGAGCCAGCAACCAAAATCGTGACTGGCTCCCAGCTTTCTTGTACCCCGTACCGGATACCCCCTTGGTTCAGTAATTGTACCTGTGATTGATAAAACCCCCTGCGACCCTTGGATTACAGGGGGTTTTTATGGATCCCGGCATGGGTAGAATCAGATAACTTGATTTGAAATAGGCACCTTGACTTCTGGGCCGAGGGAGAGAACGGGCGGTATGGCTATTTGCTATTTCCAGACAAACCAAATCAGGACATATCCTACGGAAACAGCTGCCAAGGTTATCGGAACGCTTATTTTCATAAATGTTCCCGCGCTCACTTCATAACCTTCTTTGCGTAATATGCCAAGGGCAGTAATATTGGCAGAGGCGCCGATTGGAGTGAGATTTCCCCCTAAGGTCGCGCCTGATAGCAATCCGAAATATAAAATAGTGGGATCAATACCTAAAAGACCTGCAATGCCGGAAGCTACTGGCAGCATGGTTGCAACATAAGGGATGTTGTCAATAAATGCCGAAAAGATAACGGAAGCCCAGACGAGAAGGGTGTAAATAACAAAGACATTATTATTACTGACATTAACAAAGAACTTACTGATTTCATCCACAACTCCGGCTTCTGTTATGCCGCTAATCACTATAAACAGCCCGCTTAGCAAAAGGAGCGTGAAGTAGTCGATTTCCTTCAGTGTTTTTGAAAAAACCTTAAAATCTTTTGTTTTCAGGAACTCTCTAATCAAACCAATAAGGAGTAAACCTACACAGATAAATCCATTTGTGGTGTTCGGCTTGTCGGGAAAGAAAGATGCCAGAATCAAAAGAACCACTGTTCCGGAAAGAAGCCAGGTCGGGAATAAATCTTTAACCTCTGTTCTATCAGTCATATGTATCGATAGGGTCTCTTTTCTGAATACGTACATAAGAACAAAAGTGGAGACCAGTGCGCCTGCCTGTACAATCCAGAACATTCCGATTTTACCTCTGAAAAAGAAGAAATCGAGGAAGTCAAGGTTTGCATAGCCCCCTAGGAGTATTGAGGTTGTATCACCTACTAAAGTGGCAGCTCCCTGGAGATTTGACATAATTGCGATAGCAATGATGCCGGGTACCGGAGAGATTTTTAGTTTTTTTGCCATGGTTAACGCTACCGGAGCCACCATTAAGACTGTTGCAACATTATCGACAAAGGCAGAAATAATACCTGCGAACAGTGATATTGAAATAATTGCCCATTTTACATTCGGCATCTTTTCAATTATGATATCGGCAAGCAAGGAGGGCATTTTAGATTCGATAAAAAGGAGAACAATTCCCATGGTGCCTGCTATCATGAGTATTACGTTCCAATCTACTGAGGTAAATATTTTGTTGACGGGTAAAATACCGAGCAGTATAAAAACTGAGGCTGAGGTCAGTGCGATATAAGCTCTAATTTTGGGGAAAACTAACAATAATGCGTATGTTGCCAAAAAAATTATAAGTGCTGTAATCATCATGGTTCGTCCCTCGCAATTTAAGAAGATATTTTGAGCATAGAATAAATTTTATCAAACTAAATCTGCAATTGCAATAGAACGAGAACATAGATATCGGGAAATAATTATTAGGTGAATTATTATTTGCGATTTTTTGGGCTTAGATGCTCTCGTTTTTGTACGGCAGCGATAAAAAATATACAACACAACAAGCATTGAAAAAGTCTGAAATTAGGGTTAAAATGATTGAAGGTGGTGCGATATGACTTTAAAAAGAAAATTGATAATACTAGCAGTGATGCTAATCTTTTTAGCTGCTTTCCTTTATCAGCAAAATGACCATGTGCGGATTACAAGGCTGGAAGCAGCTTCAAAAAGGCTTCCGGCGAATTTTGACGGCTTTACAATTGCGCAGCCGTCCGACCTGCATACAGCTGCTGAGGAACAGACCGGTACGCCGTCAATTGGCATAGCTGTTAAAAGCACCTCCGGGGTTGAAGAGGAATATCTTGTAAATCCCAGCGGAGAGACAGTTCAGGAGCGGATACTTGTGCCGGAGGGCTTTGAACGAATGAAGGTGGAAGCGGGCTCCTTCGGAGAGTATCTGAGAAAGTTGCCGCTGAAACCCCATGGCTCAGAGGTCATGTATTACAATGGGACTGCGAAGCCGCTGGAGGTTCATGCGGCTGTTGTGGATATGGATATTGGAAGCAGGGATCTGCAGCAATGCGCGGATTCTGTGATACGGCTGAGGGCTGAATACCTCTACGGGAAAAGACTCTTTGAGCAGATTCATTTCAATTTTACCAATGGCTTTAAAGCTGATTATCCGACCTGGAAGAAGGGCAACAGGATTAAAGTCAGCGGAAACAAGGCTTATTGGGTGCAGCAGGGAAGCGCTACAGATGATTACGGCAGCTTCCGGAAGTACCTGGATGTCGTATTTGCTTATGCCGGAACCTTATCATTGTCAAAGGAAATGAACAGCATACCCGTGGAGGGGATGCAGCCCGGGGACGTATTCATTTTTGGAGGCTCTCCGGGGCATTGCGTAATAGTGCTGGACATGGCAGAAAGCAAGACGACCGGTAAAAGACTTTTTATGCTGGCTCAGAGCTATATGCCTGCGCAGGACATTCATATTCTGAAGAATCCGGCCAATAGTGAGGGGAATCCATGGTATACACCCGATTTTGGGGAGATGCTCAGCACGCCTGAATGGGAATTTGCAAGGGCTCATTTGAAGCGGTTTGTTGAGGAATAGACATAATACAACTCCTATTTAAACAAACCGCAGCAGGTTTCATACCTTAGTTTGCAGCGATATAGCTGCTGAAACAGTGAATTCGTCATGAGCATGGATATAGTACACATTGTGGTCTAACGAATATTATTGTATGATGTGGTAAAGATGTCTAAGTTTGTGTCGGCGAATATCCGGAATGTTGCATAGGGATAAATTGTTTTACGGAGGCATAGTATGGTAAAAAGAATCGGAGTGATGACAGGCGGTGGAGACTGCCCCGGCCTGAACGCAGTGATTAGAGCGGTAGTAAAGACTGCTATGGTTAAATATGGCTATGAAGTGGTGGGTTTTAGAGATGGTTATAGAGGACTTGTGCATAATGATTATGTAAACTTCAAATCCGGTGATGTTTCCGGTATCCTGGACAAGGGAGGCACCATACTGGGAAGCTCCAACAGGGACAACCCGTTTAAGTTCAGGGTAGAAAACAATTGCGAGGTCAACTATGTTGATATGTCCGACCAAGTGATGGAAAATGTTCATTCGCACGGAATTGAATGTATGATATTGATTGGCGGTGACGGAACTCTCACCAGTGCCAGGGATTTTGCAAGGAAGGGCCTGAATGTGATAGGTGTTCCCAAAACTATTGACAATGACCTGTCGGCCACGGATAAAACCTTCGGCTTTATGACAGCAGTAGATACTGCGACAGATGCGATTGACAAGCTGCATTCTACTGCGGAATCCCACCACAGAGTCATGATACTGGAGGTCATGGGCAGATATGCGGGCTGGATTGCGATAGCTTCAGGTATTGCAGGCGGCGCAGATGTTATTCTGATTCCTGAAATTACGTATGATATTGCAAAGGTTTCCAACAAAATATTGGAAAGAAAAATTAACGGAAAGCATTTTAGTATCATTGTTGTGGCCGAGGGCGCCAGGGCGGCGGATGGCGGAATGGTGGTAAGCAAGATTGATGAAAGCAGCCCGGATCCGATAAGACTGGGAGGAGTAGGCAACAAAATTGCCTTTGACATAGAAAAGCTGACAGGGATCGAGACCAGAGTCACAGTGTTGGGACACTTGCAGAGAGGCGGCAGGCCGAACCCGTATGACAGAATATTGTCAACGAGATTCGGAGTAAAAGCTGTCGAACTGGTGAGCGAAGGAAGGTTCGGCTTCATGGTAGGCTTGCGCGGAAACGAAATAACAGCCGAGTCCCTGGAAGACGCTGTGGGTAAGCTGAAGACAGTTCAGCCGGACGGCGAATTGGTCAGAATAGCCAAGAGCGTCGGAGTAAGCTTTGGAGATTAGTGCTTTGTCAACTTCAAAACTTGTATTATCAGGCGATTGACAGAGTGCTTGGATTGGAGATTATCAACATGGATTTTACTGAAATTACACTGCGGAATAAGGAAGAATTTGACTTGTACATCAACCGGCACCACCCGCAGATATCAGAGCTGACCTTTACGAACTTGTTCATATGGAGGTATTTTTATAAATTCAGGTATGCGATTATAGCAGGGCTTTTATGCGTCATATCGGCGCCATGCAAAGGAGAACCTTTTGCAATGATGCCTATAGGAAATGTTAATGAAGACAACTTTGCCGAGGCTTACGCAAGCTTGAAGGAGTATTTTATAAAACGGGGCTGGAGGCTTGTATTCCGTAAGATTACCGGTGACGAACTGGCGTATTTCAGAAGCAGGATCGCATCTGAGGCGTCCATTGTATATGACAGGGACAATTGCGATTATTTATATTACACAGCAGATTTAATCAATCTTCGCGGCAAAAAGTACGATGGTAAGCGTAACCATATAAACAAATTCAAGAGGTTGCATGAGTATGAGTATGTTCCGTTGGGATGCCCGCTTCTGGATGAATGCTGCAGGATAATGGAACAATGGTGTAAGGACAACGACTGCAACTGTAAAGAGGGAGATTATTGTGAGCGGTATGCAAACCTGGAGCTGCTGCACAATTTCAAGGCCCTCGGCTGCAAAGGGGCGCTGATTAGAGTGGATGGAGTTTTCGAGGCTTTTACTGTGGGTGAAATGCTGAGTGGTGATACTGCAGTTATTCATATAGAAAAAGCGAAAAGCACCATAGATGGGTTATATACCATAATCAACCAGCAGTTTGCCGAGAATGAATGGAGCGGGTCAACCTGCATTAACCGCGAACAGGATCTGGGCAAGGAAGGTATGAGAAAGGCAAAACTGTCCTATCAGCCCATCAAGCTAATTGACAAGTTTACGGTTTATCCGGACTAAATTGTTTGCCGGAATAGTTTTTTTACTGCTGGAAACGATATTATTCTGACATGTTAATAAATACTGATTGCAGACATTGTTAAAAAATTAATTATTTTTCGTTTCAAAGTATTGAAATGAAGAATGAAATAATATAAAATAATTGTGATTCCGGGGAATATAAACCATAAGAGGCAGCTCAACCAAAGGAATTTTTGTATAAAGGCATACTGTTATACAAAACAAACGGATTTGACACAATGGTAAAGCAGGCAGAGTTTATTGAAAATTGTATATTAGGAGGTAAATGAACATGGCAGTTAAAATTGGTATTAATGGGTTTGGAAGAATAGGACGTCTTGTGTTCAGGTCAGCAATTGAGAATCCTGAGATAGAAGTTAAGGGTATAAATGACCCGTTTATTGATCTTGAATACATGTCCTACATGTTGAGGTATGATACGGTGCATGGTCAGTTCGACGGCACGATTTCTACCGAAGACGGAATGCTCGTTGTCAATGGTAAGAAAGTCGCTGTTTATGCGGCCATGAAGCCAGAGGAGATTCCATGGAAGGATTGCGGCGCGGAATACATAGTGGAGTCTACCGGGGTATTCACAGATATAGAAAAAGCATCGGCACATTTCAAGGGCGGAGCAAGGAAGGTTGTCATAAGCGCACCTTCAAAGGACGCACCGATGTTTGTTATGGGTGTTAACGAGGATACTTACAAAAAGGATATGACCGTTGTTTCAAATGCATCCTGCACCACCAACTGTCTAGCTCCCCTAGCTAAGGTTATCAATGACAACTTTGGTATTGTTGAAGGCCTTATGACTACAGTCCATTCCATCACGGCCACTCAGAAAACCGTTGACGGACCCTCCAAGAAAGACTGGAGAGGCGGACGTGCGGCAGCTCACAATATCATTCCTTCCTCCACCGGCGCCGCAAAGGCTGTGGGAAAAGTAATCCCCAAACTGCAGGGCAAGCTGACCGGTATGGCCTTCAGGGTTCCTACTGTTAATGTTTCAGTAGTAGACCTCACCTGCCGTCTTGAAAAAGCAGCCACTTATGAAGAAGTCAAAGCAGCCGTCAAGAAAGCCTCAGAGAATGAATTGAAGGGGATTCTCGGATATACCGAGGATGAAGTGGTTTCGTCAGACTTTATACATGATGCGCGCACCTCGATATTTGATGCCAAGGCTGGAATTGCCCTGAATGACAACTTTGTCAAGCTGATTTCCTGGTATGACAACGAATGGGGTTATTCATGCAAGGTAGTAGACCTCATTGCTTACATGGCAAAGGTTGACGCAAAGTAACAGAGGAATTAAAGGGACTATATGGAAGGTCCACTCTTACCCTTACCTTTAGTGAGTGGTTGAAGGGTGGACCTTTTAAATACCGCT
>CAYGHY010000070.1:0-13395 GCA_964349435.1 uncultured Oscillospiraceae bacterium | reverse complement strand
CTATACAAGATAAATTCGCTTTGGTTTTAAGTCATGAGCGAAGCGAATTTTCTTGGTCTGTAATAAAGCGTGCCGGAGAAGATGATGCTCATTGATATAAAAGGTACATTTAAAAAATTCAACTTGCGTCCGACGAAATCACTTGGACAGAATTTTCTGACTGACAGCAGTATTCTGATGTGTATTGTTGAAGCAGCGGAGCTCACAAAAGAAGACATCGTGCTTGAAATAGGACCCGGTCTGGGGAGCCTTACTGCTGAGCTGGCAGTTTCCGCAGGCATAGTAGCGGCGGTGGAAATCGACAGGCGGCTTATTCCGGTGTTAAATCAGAATCTGAAGGGATATTCCAATGTAATCATTATAAATAGCGATATTTTGAAGCTCAATATCGAAGAAGAACTAGCAGCAATAGTAGCCGCCGGAGCAGGCAGTTTTTCCCCCGGGGCTTTGAAGATTGTAGCCAACCTCCCTTATTATATTACTACGCCAGTTGTAATGATGCTCCTTGAAAGTGCAATTAAAGCAAAAACAATGGTGTTTATGGTTCAGAAGGAAGTGGCCGATAGAATGATGGCGAAGCCGGGAGGGAAGGAATACGGAGCTTTATCAGTAGCGGTGCAGTATTATTCAAGACCCTCTGTAGTTATAGAGGTGCCTCCCAGCAGCTTTATTCCCCGGCCCGACGTAGATTCTACTGTTATAAAGCTGGATATTTATGATAAACCCCCAGTGGATTTGGTTAATCAAAATCTGTTCTTTCGTGTTGTCAAAGCAGCATTTGGGCAAAGAAGAAAAACTTTGTTAAATGCTTTGTTTAATGCGGGCTGTTTTAACCTTAACAAGGAACAAATCAGGGAAGTACTTGTAAAAACAGGTATAGGAGAGAATCAAAGAGGCGAAACCTTATCAATTCCGGAATTCGCTCAATTATCGAATTTTATTTTCGAAAAGCTAAATAGAGATATGCAGAAATGTTAGTTTATTCTCTGTTTGCCGCATGCTGCATATAATAAAAAAAGATTTGGTATTGCAAGTTATTTCACTCATACTATCTTAAGAGCTGTTGAAAAAATCTTATTCATTCCTTATCCAAAATCATTTTTTAAAGATTAGGAATTTATAAATCTCCTAAAAAATACCTATACAAGATAAATTCGCTTTGGTTTTAAGTCATGAGCGAAGCGAATTTTCTTGAACTTATATACATATATATATATTGTATAGTAGCATTGTATGGACGTATTATTGGGGGGATTGAGATTGGATACCAGAACAGGGTTTCAGAGAAGTTATTTAATATTTGCTAATGAGGATGCAGGATATGAAGCCGGGCAAAAACCTTCCGGACATGTCAAGCTGGAAGTGCGGGATGGCAGGGGGAAGCTGCATGCCTCAGTACAGAACCTGAAACCGGGAAACGGAAGATATGAATATAAACTGTATCTTTTAAGGTCCGGCAGGGATGGTGTAACGACGGTATGTGCAGGTCAACTTGTGCCTGAGCTGAATAAAGCGGAACTGGAATGGGGTTTTGACCCCAGAAATGTAGGATCATACGGATGCAGTATCGAGGAGTTCAGCAGTTTGGCGATATTGGTAGAGTACTTAGATAGACCGATCGATGCAATTATTTGCCCTTTAGCGGCGTATCGAGGCAAAAAGCTGGAATGGAGAAGCGGCTTGAGGACTGCAATGTTTAAGAAAAAAACGGAGCTGTTACAGATTAAAGAGACTATGGATGACAATTGTGCTGATAATATTGAACCACTGTATAATAAAGAGATTATCAAAGAAACTGCCGATGCGCAGCAACCGCAGCAGGGGCAGCCCTATGCGCAGCAACCGCAGCAGAGGCAGCCCTATGCGCAGCAACCGCAGCAGGGACAGCCCTATGCGCAGCAACCGCAGCAGGGGCAGCCCTATGCGCAGCAACCGCAGCAGGGGCAGCCCTATGCGCAGCAACCGCAGCAGGGGCAGCCTTATGCACAGCACCAGAATAATCTTGGACAGATTGACACAAGCTGTATTTATCTTAACGGAAATATATGCGGAGCTTTTGTCAATAGCGGCACCAGTTCGGTCAATCCCTGCAACACCTGCCGCATGCATTCTGCTGATGCGCCTGCCTCTGCGCCGCCTGTAGGGGATGTCGCACTGCTGAAGATAGAACTCGATAGATACTTTGAGAAAAGCGACCCCTTTAACAGCAAGAGAAGCGATTACTTGTGGTGGAGAGTTAACAACCCTGTTAACCTAAACACTTTGCTCTATCAATGCAATATTCGTTCACCTCTGCTTTTCAACCCCGTTGTTATGATGGCTCATTATAAATACAGACACCTGATTATAGGCATATTCCAGCAAAAAGCAGAGCAAAGGCAATATGCGGTCTGTGGTGTTCCGGGAATGTATATGGTAGATACTAAACCTTTCGGGGAAATGAGCAAATGGGTACAAGTGGAGGGGAACAGACCTAAGTATGGCGCCTTCGGCTACTGGCTGGTATATATAAATCCTGATGATGGTAAAATATTAAATATGAGCCGGGAGTGATGTATATAATTATCCTTGTAAGCTCATCGTAGCGATTTTCATACCTTAGCTGCGATATGCAATAATATAATGAAGTGCGGTGAGACGTCGGTTTATTCAGGAGAAGGAACCCATGTAGTCTTGGAAATAGCGTATAATATAGGCTTTCATTTAAAATTACGCCAGCAGTAAAGAAAGTCCAATAGAGGAAGTAAAAATGGAATTATAGATTTTATTGTATGCTTTTTTGGCGGAATATAGTATAATATTAAGAAAGACACTTCTATAATTCGACATGGATAACAGGCACAATGTAAGCTGTTGCCTGCCGAAAGGATGCTGATTGCTTTGACTGCCAAAAACAAAGTAGAATTGAGAATAGGCGGCAAGGATTACATGGTTGTTGGTGCAGAGCCTGTGGAGTATATCCAGAGGCTTGGCCATTACATTGACAAAAAAATGTGTGAGGTCATGAAGGCCAGAAGCGGGCTAAGTACGTCTATGGTCGCTGTTCTTACGGCTATCAATATTGGCGATGATTTTTTGAAGACTCAGGAAAATGAGCAAAACCTGAAAAAGGAGCTAAAAAAAGCTCAGGACGATATAGAGAGTCTAAAAGCTGATAAGAAGCACCTGTCTCAGGAGAATTTGACACTTGGCAGCTTGAACACAAATCTAAAGCTCGACCTGGCAAAGAGAGAAGCGGAACTGGGCGAGGTGCGTAATTCGCGGGATAAGGCATCAAGAGTGATTGAGTGAAGCTGTTGGAATAAAAGATGATGTTCGCTCTGAAGAGAAATGTTCTTTGCGGAGCGAATTTTCTTGAAGCATAGGAATTTATATAATTCCTGAAAATTCCTATGCTGGGGTTTGGAAAGGGGATTCCCCTTTCCCGGTTCAGGGAGGGTGCTCAGGATGCATATTCAGTTCCTGCGGCATCCGTCGAAGGGAACCGTAGAGTTCCATAGCGAACAAGAAAATTCGCTTATGTTTAAGTTATGAGCGGAGCGAATTTTCTTGAAGGACATCCCGAATCAAAGAGTATGGTGTAAGGAAAGGTAAGTGAGGGTATATAGAACATAGTATTGACGTATATATTAAAGTGTTTGGCGGGGGTAAAATTCCACAGTATGCTTCCAGACATGCGGCGGGCTGCGACCTGTATGCAACTGAGGATATGGAGATAAAGCCTGGTGAGACTAAAATTATGCCTTTGAACTTTTTCATGGCAATCGATGCGGATATGGAGGCACAGATAAGACCCAGAAGCGGATTGTCTTTAAAAACAGAACTTCGTGTGCCCAATGCTCCTGGCACCATAGACAGTGACTACAGAGATGAGGTTGGAGTCATCCTGCAAAACACATATAATATAGCGGATCTTGCGTATCAGATAGCGCAAAAGCCTCAGATTCTTGAGGAATTATACCGAAATTACAGGGAAGTTGAACTGTGGGAGTACATTTCTTTATGTAAAGGTGCAACATTGACTGCAGCTTCAAACCTTCAAATTTCCAGACAAAAAATATATATCGACGATAAAGGAAACCCTTATGGCACCATTTACATAAGAAAAGGTGAACGCATTGCCCAAATGGTTTTCTGCCAGTATAAAAGAGCAAATTTCATACCCCACCCGGATCCTCGTGAAATAGGTGAAGACAGAGGAGGCGGCTTTGGCCACACAGGGAAGAAGTAAATTTGTCATACGGTTTATGTTTTTTAAACAGTTCTCCACTGTATGTCTCAAAACCACCTCCGGTATCTGTTATAGCTTTTGTCGGCATATTTGCGAGTGTCTGTGGATATGGAAACGATTTTTTCCAGCATCTCCTTGCTTGACACCTTCTTAAAAGCTGTTTCCATAAGCATCTGGAAGGTGTTCCCATCATTCGGGAAGGTAACATATACAGGATAAATGTATTTATTATGATAAGCTTTTATTTTTTCAAACTCCAGCGTCATCGTTGATTTGATTTTGTCGCAGACTTGCCTGGCTCCAGCCTCATCTGTGCAGGGAAGCACGATTAGGATATCGCGGTCATGATTCAGCGCAATTGTATCGGTTGCCCGAAGCGCTTCCTTTGCTTTCTGCGCCGCTATATCGAAGATAGACGCTTTAATGCCTGTTTCGAACTGTTGTCCGGCATCTGACGCCTCACTTATCTGGAGTGTGGTTATAATTATTAATGATAAAGGTCTTTTGGTACGTTTGGAGTACATTATTTCCCGCTCTACATAATCGTCGAAGGTCATTCTGATTTCATGTATCCGGCCGGTATCGTACCTAAATTCCCACCAAATTATACTATACAGGAATAGCAGTAACCCAAGAGATTAAATCATCAGCAGACAGAGCACATCCATTCAAGATATCTCTTTGCTTTTTAGTGACCGGGGACAGTAGTTTCCTTCCGTCCCTGGTCTTAACATACTTAATTTTTCTGAGTTCTTTTATTACAGCCGCAAATGATACGCCATTGGTGCTCATATATTCTTTTAACTTGTTCTGTATCCATGAACGCATTATAAGTGCAATAAATGCTACAAACATTTTACCTTCGGTTGTCTGGTCATTGTGGCAGTGGAGGCGTTTCATATCCAATTCATTCTTTAAATCGTCAAATGATTTCTCGACTACATCACGTCTGCGGTAGGTCATAAGAATATCATAAGATGAAGCCTCAAAGTCCGTTTCAACTATTATGAAGAATCCCAGGCGGGATATGATGGTATTTATCTTTGCCGTATCTCTTATGAAGCCAATACCACCCCCTTTTTTATGGTTGATCTTAAAATACCTGTCGTATCTTAATGATCTCGGAGGTGTTTCAGTCATTTGTCTCAATGCATTTTCACATTTTTCAATATCCGCAAACAGTATTTCTTCCTCATTTGCTGCTTTTGAAGGGCTATAATAAATATGGGCTTTCAGACGCATACCAAAATCTTCACGTATTACAGACTTAACGTATGGCAAATCCTTTCCAAGCCTGCATTCAGACCGGTTAACTATTTCACTCCTATATCTGTCAATTAAATCTTTTGAGAAAGAGTTGGAATTGGGAACGCTGACAATGAATCTTGCACCTGCATCTGTCATATATCTTAAGTTGTCAGCTGAAAAGAAACCTCGGTCCATTACATATTTTGCATTTTTAAACCCAATCAGTTCATTGTCTCTCAACATATACTCTAAATGAGTTTTATCCGGAATACTCCCGGGATATACACAATAATAAAGCGGCAGCATGCTGTCCTGCCCATAATACATTGCAAAATTCAGCTGAGGGAGGCTTTCCTTATCCCTGTTATAGCCCCATTCCAATGCTTCAATTCCTGTTGAATATGATGAAATTGATGTAACGTCATATGCTATGTATTCGGATTGTTTCCTTGCATATATCCAGGTCTTGAAGAAATCCATCCTGCTCTTGTAATCAATGGATTGAAAAACACGGCTGATTTCAGCCGAACCAAGTTTGACTCCATTATGAGGATACACTTCGTCATGCCAGTCCTCATAGTACGACATTACATTCCCTTCACAAAGCATGTATTCCGCCAGCGCTATGATCTTGTCGGCATTTTGCGGAAACTTTCTCTTTATGACATCATACAATCCGGTCTCTTTAAACTGACCATCCATTGCAAAGGTTACTCCGCAGCTTTTTATCGACTCAATATCATTTTCCTTTAAAGGATTACTATTTGCATATATTTCATAATAGTTTCTGTTAGGAATCAGCATTCCGGTTTCTGCATCAATTTTACCAATAGAGACCCTGTCATTGGTTGGCTTGCCTTTAGCGTTTCTATATATTCGAGTAATGTAGTAGGCATAGACGACGCCACCGCTTTTATATTTTACTATTCCTTGCCCAGGTAACGGTACTTTTTTAGAGCTATCTAATGCCATATTTTACACCCCATTCTTCAATGTATAGTATAATTATACTATACATTGAAGAAAATGTCAACACATATTTCACAAAAAGTGTTGATTTTACTGCGATACAGGGATGTATTGTATAACAATTCGGGAATTTAGGATCGTAATGAAAATTGCTGGCGACTTGGATAAAGCTCTTTATCGAACTCTCAAGTCTTTTTACCTGATAAGGTTTTTTAATGTAATCATTGACGGAATATTTCAGAGCCTCTACTTTAAGCTCATTCTTATCCGATTGCGTAACAACAATAACAGGTATATTTCTATTTTCGGAAGACCTGATTTTTCTTAGTACTTCAAAGCTATCGCTCTCTGTCGGAAATGCCAGATCCAAAAGGACAAGCTTCAGGTCGCTGATTTCCAGATTGAGCAGTCTAAATTGACCAATACTTGCCATCTCGACAATATTGAAGCTGCCGACTTTTTCAATAATATGCCGCATCTTTTGTCGCTCGTAGGAGGAATAATCCATTATTAAAATTGTGCCATCCATGGCAAATCTCCTTAACAAAATTATAATAGTATACATAATGAATCGGCATTGCTGCAGAATTTATTAATCAAATATTATTTATTGCGATTCATTTGGTATAATTATCCTGCAGGCTCATAGCAGCAATTTTCATACCTTAGTTTGCAGCGGCGCTGCGATATGGTATAATCTTAATCATTGAGCGGAGCTGAGGCTGTGCGTGACAAGTGAGTACTTGCAACAAAATTTATGCTCGGGCACAGCGGCGGAATGGTGATTAATATGAAGAAAAATGTATTGGTAGCCCAATCAGGAGGACCGTCACCTGTTATAAATGCATCACTGCAGGGAGTTATTGAAGCCTGTTTATCGTATCCGGACCATATTGGGAATGTCTATGCAGGCTGGCATGGAATAGAGGGTGTACTGCTGGAGGAGCTTATAGATTTGGGCAGGCAGCCTGCCGAGGAACTGAAGAGGCTGCGAAGAACTCCGGCTGCCGGGGCGATTGGCACTTGCAGGTATAAGCTGGGACAACAGCAGGCAGATGATTTTGACAGGATTATTAATATAATGAGGGCGCATAATATTGGGTATTTTTTCTATATTGGCGGCAATGATTCCATGGATACTGCAGGCAAGGTATCTAAACTTGCCTTGGAAAGAGGTCTGGAGCTAGTAGTTGCAGGTGTGCCCAAAACCATTGACAATGATTTGGGAGACGACAAATTTACCATTATCGACCACACACCCGGTTACGGCAGTGCGGCAAGGTACTGGGCCCACCTTATACAGAATGTGAATGAGGAAAATAGAGGTATGTGCGGCTCGGAAGCGGTGGCTGTGCTACAGGCAATGGGTCGGAAGTCGGGCTATATCACAGCTGCAGCCAGACTTGCGGATCCAAAGAGGGGCATGCCGCTGCAGCTTTACATGGCAGAGTCAGGACTCAACCTTGAAATACTTGCAGAAAATGTGAACAGTGAGCTTCAGCGCTCGGGACGCTGTATCGTAGTTGTAAACGAGGGCTTTGATGTGGGTAGTCTTGGCGAAGCCAGGGATGCCTTTGGACATGTGGAATACGGCGCCAGCAAGACCTCTGCGGCACAGGTCGTAGTAAATTACCTTAATGAGAACGGCATTAAGGCAAGGGGGCAGGTAACAGGCCAGCTTCCTGGTGTTCTCCAGAGGTCGGCATCGATACATGCATCGCCGGTTGATCAAGACGAAGCATACGAGGTAGGCAGTAAAGCGGTTCAGATAGCATTGGAGGAGGGCACCGGCTGGATGGCCACGATACTTCGGGCTCCTGGTCCAGGCTACAAAGCCTTATATAGCAAGGTCAAGCTGGAAGTGGTGGCGAACTCGGTACGAATTATGCCAAAGGAATGGCTTGCAAAAAGCGGCATTGATGTAACAGACGCTTTTGTGGAATATGCGCACCCGCTGATTCAGGGAGAGTGGCCGGATATAGAGCTGGAGGCGGGACTACAGAGATTTGCCAGACTTGACGTGAAATTTATTGACAAGAAGTTACCGCGCTATGTCCCGCAAAATTATTAGCGCGGACACTGTAAAGGCCCATAGGAAGGAAATAGCCAATTCATGACGGATAGAAAAATAAGTGGAAACACACAATCGCTCAGAACAACTATTCTGGATGAACTGAGCACTTTATATGATACAGTGCCCGACAACAGCAGCTTTTTACAGGAGCAGCTTGCGCAGAGTCTCGCTGTGATTTCCAGTAATATCAACAGGGAGATTGCAGTATATATCAACCGCAAGGGAGCCATCCTGGATATCTGTATTGGCGACAGCAGTACGGTTACCCTTTCACAGATGGAAGGCCGCAGAAATAAAACAAGGCTTTCCGGTATACGATGTATACACACCCATCCCAATGGAAATGCTGTGCTCTCGGCGGTCGATATAAATTCACTGCTGGTGATGAATATGGACGCTATGGTAGCGGTGGGTGTCCACAAAGGCGAAATTACCAGTATAAACGCCGCACTGCCTAAGGTAAACTCCGGCTCTGCCATAAGTGAAAGCGCAGAATTTTTTGGCCCATTCACTAAGTGTGCAGAAATGAATTTCCTATTTGAGCTCCTATATGAAAGAGACAAGAATTCGCCCACCAAGTCAGAAAACTTACAAACCACTCAGGAAAGCGCTGTATTAGTCGGGCTTGAGCTGACTAAGGGGAAGCAGCCTTTATCCGGAGACGAAGCAGAAAGCTCTCTTGATGAACTTGGTGAGTTGGCTCTTACTGCAGGTCTGGTGGTGCTGGATACGGTGCTGCAGAAAAGACCTGCCAGAGATGCTGCATTTTATATGGGGCGCGGGAAAATAGAACAGTTAAACCTGATGCTGCAGGCTCTTGGGGCGGACACGCTGGTGTTTGATGATGAACTTTCGGGTGCACAGATTAGAAACATAGAGGGACTTACCGGCGCCAAGGTACTGGACAGAACCATGCTGATTCTGGATATTTTCGCACAGAGGGCTAGGTCAAGTGAGGGCAAGCTGCAGGTGGAACTGGCACAGCTGAAGTACAGATTGCCGCGTCTGACCGGAATGGGAGGAAAGCTTTCCAGGCTTGGCGGAGGCATTGGTACCAGAGGCCCCGGAGAAAATAAGCTGGAAGTTGACAGAAGACATATAAGGAGAAGGGTAAGCGCACTGGAGGCGGAACTTGGCAATATCGCAAGGCGCCGGGAGCTTACAAGAGAAAGCAGACGCAGGAATTCAATACCTGTGGCAGCTCTGGTGGGTTATACCAATTCCGGCAAGTCCACACTGCTAAACAGACTGTGTAATACCAATGTATTTGTAGAGGACAAGCTTTTTGCCACGTTGGATCCGACAACCAGAAAGCTTTTATTGCCTGGCGATAAGGAAATATTACTGGTTGATACGGTTGGTTTTATCAGGAAGCTACCGCATGATCTTGTGGAAGCCTTCAAATCCACTCTTGAGGAGGCTGTATATGCTGACCTTCTGCTGCATGTAGTCGACGTGTCGGATAATGAGGCCGGAGAGCATGTAAAGATGACGGAAAAACTGCTTCAGAGCCTTGGTGCGGCGGGGAAGCCGGTTCTGATGGTACTCAACAAACTGGATATGCTGAAAGACAGCGAACGCGCAGCAGTACTGCAATATAACTCCAAAACCGTAGAAGTATCAGCACTTAACGGTTATGGGATTGAAACGTTGCTATCTGCAATCTGCGAGGCGCTTATACCCGACGAGGATGAGATTCTTTTTCAGATTCCCTACAATGCAGGGTGGGTACTGCCATATCTCCACGAGAATGGGAGTGTGTTGAGCAAGGATTATTTACAAGAGGGTATATCTGTAAAAGTTAAGTTAAAAAGGTCGATGATAGAAAAAGTACGAGAATATGTAGTTTAGTTATGAGTGATGTTAATAAACTGTCAAGAAATTATCTCTTGAACCTTTACAAAGTTGAATAAATTTAGAAAATAGGATATCATAATAGTAAAATAACGGATATGTCGGATTAGTATCAGGAAGGCATTCCGAGTGAAGGGAAGGGACCTTAATATGATAGTCAGAAACTGCGCAGGGGGCATTGTCTTCTGCGGGAGCAAGGTATTTCTCCTCAAGAACGAAAAGGAGGAATGGTGTTTTCCTAAAGGAGTTATTCGAAGCGGGGAATTGCCAAACGAAGTTGCACTCAAGAGAGTAAAGGATGAAGGCGACATTGCGTCGGAGATTATTTCTACAGCTGGACATACCAATTATGAGTTCTTTTCAGTAACACGTCAGAAACCGGTCTGCAACAAAATTATCTGGTACATCATGAAGTCAAATAATCTTTATTACAAAGTAAATAACAAGGAAAAATTTAAGGATGCGGGGTATTTTGAGGTCGAGGAGGCCATGAAACTGGTTACCTACAGTCAGGATAAGGCGCTTTTGAACTTGTCCTACAGGACGTTCAAGGAGATTACCTACGTAGCCGTTTAGGATATTGGGTTACCCAAACCGATGTGAAACAAGAAGGGAAACCAACTGATGGTATGTGCATAAGCCACCGAAAGCATACTATAAAGCTATGGAATTGAGTGTTGAGAATTCAGTTCTTACAGCTTCAGCTAAACGAATATTACAATCTTCTGAATTAGCATTACCGGCTTCATTATTTACCAGTCGCAGAGGAATATCTATGATGAACTCACAGCCTTGATTCTGCTCACTGTTTATTCTAATGCCGCCATGATGGAGATCGACAAAGGATTTGACCAGGGAGAGTCCGATGCCGCTCCCCTGTTCTTCAACAGAGGGGTAATTCCCTACCTGTTTGAATCTGGCAAAGATTCCCCCTTGATTTTCTGCGGGGATACCGACACCAGAATCTTTTACTGAGATGAAAACTCTTTCATGAATTGTATAACATGTGACATTTATAAATCCGCCAGATTTTGTAAACTTGATGGCGTTGGACAATAGATTAAGCATAATGCGTTCCATTTTTTCTATATCAACTGCGGTGAAAATAGCTTCAGACGGGTTGTCATAGTGCAAATTCAGTTGTTTTTGTACAGCATAGGGAAGTACGGATTGAATGATTTCTTCAATTAGTAGGCTTAAATCGCAATTTACTTGTTTTAGTTTTAAGTAACCCGCTTCTATTTTGGTCATTTCCAGCAGATTGTTTGTAAGGCGCGACATTCTATAGCAGTTGCATTTTATAATCCTCAAGTTTTTGATAAAGCTATTGTACTCTTCAGTCTGCCCGGGTTTTTTCATTTCCATAAGCTGTACAGCCCCAAATATAACACTTAATGGAGTTTTTAGTTCATGAGCCATATTTGAAAAAAATTCGGTTTTTTTATTAAGCTGGTTTAACAGAGCATTTTCATTTCTTGTTTTCTCCAAACTGTTTTTTCTATAAAACAAGAAAAATATAACACATGCAGCCAGCAGCAGTGCATTTAGTATAGCGGCAACCGCAAGTAAATACTCATATTCCACGTGAAGCACACCCTTTATCTTTTCACTAATGTATGTTATCATACTTGTGCGGGTTTATGATCTTTCACATAATTATTGGTACCATAAATTACCATAGCCATTTTATACAAATATTCGGCAGGTGTAAATATATTTTCCGTAATGTGGAAATAAAGCATTACACATTGGAGGTATTGATACATGTCAGGTCATTCAAAATGGGCAAATATCAAAATTAAAAAGGGTAGATCGGATGCACAACGAGGAAAAGCATTCACAAAGCTAGGCAGAGAAATTGCCATAGCTGTCAAATCTGGAGGCGCCAGCCCTGATGCCAATTCCAGACTCAGGGATGTTATTGCGAAAGCTAAAGCTGCAAATATGCCCAATGACAGCATTGTCAGAAGTATAAAGAAGGCTGCGGGCGAAGGAGAAGGATCTACCTACGACGAGATCTCCTATGAGGGCTATGGCCCGGGTGGAGTTGCAGTAATTGTGTATGCGGCAACTGACAACCGGAACAGAACAGCAGGTGACGTCAGGCATTTCTTCGACAAGTTCGGGGGCAATCTGGGGCAGAATGGCAGCGTATCGTTCATGTTCAGTACAAAAGGCATTTTGTTTATTGAACAAGAAGACAAAATTACGGAGGACGACTTGATGATGGAAGCACTGGAAGCAGGTGCTGAAGATATCATCATGGAAGAAGGCTATTTTGAAATCACCACTAACCCAAACGATTTTTCAAAGGTAAGGGAAACGCTTGAGAAGAAGGGCTATGAATTTATGGAAGCCGAAGTGTCCATGATTCCCACAGTCACAACCAAACTCACCGATGCAAAGCAGATTGAAACTATGACCAAACTAATCGAAAGCCTTGAGGAAATGGACGACGTCCAGAACGTCTACCACAACTGGGAGCAGGAGGAGTAGGATATTAATGGTCTTTTGTCAGGGAATTGAGCTTGAGTTTACGCTTAATGACCATAAGCAGATCCAGATCTTTCAAGTCGTCTATGTTGTATTTTCTGCAGCATTTTCTACAGACTGAGCGGATGCCTCCATATCCGGGAGACATACCGATGACCCTGTGAATTCGCATGAAGGGTCTGAGTTTTAGCTTTTTGCAGCAGGAGCATTTTGGCAGAATGTCAGGGAGGAAAAGAAGGGAAAAAATGAATGCGGCCATTATGAAGAAAAAAAAATATCTGCGCATAAAACGAACACCTGTCTCAAATCATCTCTGCGACTTATATATTAAGCATGAATCGGTTTTATGACAAAACATCAAACAAGATTCTTCGATGAACTCGGAATAGATAGGGCGGGAATGGATAAGTGTCCATCCGGTATGACACTTAAAAAGGGCTACCTAGGATGGTAGCCCTTTTGCTGGTGGTATTGCCGTATTCATTACTAATTTTCCTGATTACTTCTTTTCAAGCGGGTATGCGCT
>CAYGHY010000069.1:11229-13448 GCA_964349435.1 uncultured Oscillospiraceae bacterium | reverse complement strand
ACTCTGCGCAATTTCGATATCACTTTTAATTGTCATAATTTGTCCTCCTTAAAAAATTTATTTTTTATAATTTACTTAAAGCTCCCGCTTTTTTCCCCTTGTAAAGAAAAGATAACCAGTACATTGCGCCCACAAACAGTGATCCCCCAACAATATTGCCAAGAGTAACCGGAATTAGATTTTTAATGAGGAAAGCTCCCCAGTTAAGCGACTCAATCCCACTTTCAGAAACACCCAATAATATGGCCTGCTCTACCCATAATCTGTTGGTTTTCGCAAGAATGCCCGCCGGAATGTAGTACATATTTGCAATGCTGTGCTCAAACCCCGATGTTATGAAAAGCCATATTGGGAAAAATATGGCCAGCAGCTTCCCTGAAATATCCTTTGCGGCAAAAGACATCCACACTGCCATGCATACAAGCCAATTGGCGAGTATGCCCATAAAAAAGGCATTTGTAAACGAAAGTCCGACTTTATATAAAGCAATTTCAATTGTAAATCCGCCCAGCATACCACCTGAGAAATTGTACTGCCCTGATAGGTATACAAAAATTGCAATTAGCATTGAACCGATAAAGTTGCCGGTATATACAAAAAACCAGTTTTTAAGAAGCTTTATCCATGTAGTGTTTTTTTCCAGACAGGAGATAACTATCAGCATATTACCGGTAAAAAGCTCAGCTCCTGTAATCACGACCATCATCAGCCCGGTGGAAAAAAGTGCCCCTGCCAAGGCTTTTGCAATACCAACCGATTCTATAGTATGAATGGCGGTATTGGAACCTTCTGAGGCAAATGCTATAAAGGCGCCGGCAAGAATCCCCAGAAGAAGGAGCCTGTAAACCGGTGAATTAGCTTTCTTACAACCTACCTCAACAAATTCGGCGGTAATCTCAGCCGGGTTTAAGTGTAAATTTCCCATGTTTTTCTACCCCTATTATATAACATTTAAAATTATGTAACCATCCTGTATTAATACTCCTCAGGCATATCGGAAAGCTGTGACATTCTGAATACAGGCCCGTCAATACATACGTATTGGTGCCCTATATTGCATTTCCCGCATTTGCCTATTCCACAGGTCATTCTCATTTCAAGAGTTGTAAGTATTTTTTCGTTTGGCAGTCCCATTTCAACCAATCTTCCTGAAACGCATTTAATCATTACAGGGGGGCCGCAAAGAACAGCATATGTATTGCTGAATTCAATATTCATAGCTGCTACCAGGTTGTGAGGAAATCCGACTTTCCCATTCCATCCCTCTTCATGCCGGTCGATGGTCAGTACTACCTCTGTATCCTTCTGATTTCTCCATTCGTCAAATTCCCGCTTATAAATAAAATCACCGGTACTTCTTGCAGCGAGGAGCATCTGAATACTTCCATACCTGTCACGGTTCCCGCCATCGAGCATGTAAGCTATCATAGGCCTCAGCGGAGCCAGTCCCAAGCCCCCGGCAATATATAAAATGCTGCTGCCCTCCATCTCCTTTACAGGAAAAGTGTTGCCGAAAGGACCTCTCAGCCATACAACTGCTCCCGGTTTAAGATTGTGAGCAGCCTGTGTTACCAGTCCTATCCTCTTTATGCTCAGTTCAAGGTAATCCCCGCTCAACGGTGATGAAGCAAAGCCAATGGGAGCTTCGCCATATCCGGGTATTGAAAGCTCAACAAACTGGCCGGGCATGAAATTCATCTTATAACCATCGGAAAGCTTCAATTTAAAAGTCTTAATATCAACGTCTGAAGCAGTTTCCTGTACTATATCTATTATTTCGGCTTTTTGAGGCAAATACGGATTCTTCACGTCAATTCCTCCATTATGCTTTTAACTACTGATTTAATATTCATACCGGCAGGGCAGCTCCTTATGCATCTACCGCACCCGGTACATGCAATGTAACCTAGGTTCTGCCTTACATAGAGGTACTTGTGCATGATTCTTTGCCTGTATCTTTCCTTCTTAGTCGGCCTTGGATTGTGACCCGAAGCATGAAGCGTAAACTGTGGATACATGCAGCTGTCCCAGCACCTGTACCGGCTTGTAACACCTTTTTCAACCACATCCCTGAACCCGAAACAGTGGCAGGTTGGGCATATATATGTGCAGGTGCCGCAGGCCAAGCACGTTTCGGAAATGCTGCCCCAATCAACGCTGTTAAACAATATATTTTCATCAATGTCGAGCTGCAGTATTTCACGTACATCCTCTGCCAC
>CAYGHY010000069.1:0-11129 GCA_964349435.1 uncultured Oscillospiraceae bacterium | reverse complement strand
CAGGCAGCTTTAGCATCCTCCTGTGTATCGGGAAGAAATTCTTTAATGATTGACTCTCCCTTTGACGTCAATATATCAGCTAGATAATGGTCTCCCTTATTTATCAGAAACATGTCACACTCAAAAGAACTGTTTTTATCTATGTTTCTTTCACGGCAAAAGCATCCCGGCTTTTCGCCGACACATCCCAAACCAATAATTGCAGCATTTTCCAAATGGCCTGCAAAAATCGTATCCGTGAACTTACCCCCGGTAAATACGGCAGTCATCACCTTTAAAGCTTCAAGGTCGCACGGCCTTACTCCAAAGATTACTGTTTTTTGCGGCTTGCTTTCTTCAATGACATCACCGTTTTGATTAAAACTCAAAAACTTTTCCGTCCGGGGGAAGAAGAACTCTTTCGGCGATTTATAGGTGATTTCATCAGTCAGTTGAACCTGAGCCGCCGACAATATTTCTCTGAATTCCAGCACGCCATTTTCCTTGACAGGAGCCACAACCCTGTATGCTGCCGTAAGCGCATCCAACAGCTCCCTAATCCTGCTTTTTGGGATCACAATACGCTTCATCATCCTCACCTCCTAAAAACCCGACTTCCCTGTCTCCTGTGTCGAAGGCTGCAATTAGAGGTATTTCACCCGTGTCCATTCCGGCACTGTAACCATAAAGCTCCTTGCACAAGCCTGTAATCTCCTTTATCAGATAACGAACCTTTACCCCCGACGGACATACCCTCTCACATGCTCCACACTCGACACACCTGCCGGCCAGATGCATTGCACGTCCAAGGTGAAATGCCATTTTAGTGCCCATTTCGATATCGGCAGGTGACCAGTCCGGTATATTCCTGTCTATAAAGCAGGTTTTACAGTAGCAGCCATAGCAAGCCTGCCGGCATGTAAAACACAGCATGCATTTTTTCATTTCTTTCTGAAATCTCTCAAGTCTCTGCTCAAAGTTCTTTTCCAAGCTCTGCTCCTGGCTTTCCTCCAGACCAAGTCCAATGTTTTCGGCGTTTTTATCAATATACTCTTTTTCTGAAAGGCTTTCGGAAACATCAGAATGTTTAATCAGTGCATCATACACCGGAGGCACTCTCACCCTGCACTCGCCGCAGCCTGCTGCAGGTGCCCCATTGTCCCCTGCCATACCTGCACACTCTATCCCTATAATATATACATTTTCTCTATCGATTTGCTTTTCTACCATATACATTACAATCGCCCTTGCATCACAGGGCTTTGCAACGATGGCAATCTTCCCGCTTTTCTCAAGCAGATATTTTGCAAGGCTTGGAGTGCAGGTTTCATCCCACTTCATTGAATCCAGCTCTTCAGCCTTCCGGAAAAAGCGCGGAGCTGCATTCCCATAAATTGAACTATCTGCATAAGCCAGTACAACCTTTACAGTTCCGTCGGTCAGAAGACCTTTGCTGATATTGATAATTTCGTTTTTTTGACTTTCAAAGTTTAAACTTCTCATGTCCCTGCCCCCGTGGCCTTATTTGGGCCGAGCTTCCTCACTCTTGTTACAACCTCTTCCACAACAGCTCCAAAGCGCATCCCTTCAGAAGCAGAAACCCATGTAAAGTGTATCCTGTCCGGATTGATGCCCGTAGCCACCAGCAGCTTCTTCAGAAGAACAAACCGCCTTCTTGCATACATATTGCCTGTCAGGTAATGACAATCCCCCGGGTGGCATCCGGAAACCATAATACCGTCTGCTCCTTCTGTAAGTGCTTTGATAATGTATAAGGGATTAATCCTTCCGGAACATGGAAGCCTTATTATCCTGATGTTGTGCGGATACTGAACTCTGCTTGTTCCTGCAAGATCCGCACCTGCATAGCTGCACCAGTTGCATAGGAAAGCTATAATCCTGGGTTCCCAGCTGTTGTTTATGGAATTTTCCTTGTTCAGCGCCATTTGCAGTCCCATAATCATAACCCCTTACATCCTTAATAGATACTCTATCTCATTTAGTACCTGCCTGTCGGAGAATCCGTTTACATCGACGGCTCCGCACCTGCAGGTTGCGGCACAGGTTCCACAGCCCTTGCAAAGAACTGCTTTAACCACTGCCTTCCTTACTATTCCATCACGTCTCTTAATCTCTTCCACGCTTATTGCCTTATAGGCGCAAACCTTTTCACAGGCAGCGCATCCGGTACAAAGCGGCTCCGACACCTCCGCTATTGCTCCCCCGGTCTCCAGCCTGTCTTTTGATATGACGGTAGCCGCCCTTGCCGCCGCCGCCTTCCCTTGAATTATGCTCTCCTTCATGTTTTTGGGCATATGAGCCATGCCGCAAAGGTATACTCCCTCCGTAGCGAAATCTACAGGCCTGAGCTTCGCATGGGCTTCAAGGAAGAAGCCTTCCTGATTCAGCGGGACCTTAAACAACTGAGCTATTGCCCTGTTATCCTCCGCGCCGGGTTCAACAGCACTGCTTAATACCACCAAATCTGCTTCAGACTGAATATAGCCGTCCAGCATAGGTTCATAAAAACTCACTGTTAACCCGATTTTATTATCTAAAACCTCAGGTTTTAATTCAGCCTCGTACCTGATAAACTGTATGCCGGCCTTCCTTGCCTTCAGATAGTTTGATTCATTCAAACCGTATGAACGTATATCCCTGTAGAGTATTACTACGTTCGCCGCAGGATTTTTCCCCTTCAATAGGATTGCGTTTTTTATTGCCTGATTGCAGCACACTCTGCTGCAGTATGGCCTATCCCCGTTCCTTGAGCCGACGCACTGTATCATGAATATGTTTTTTTTATTATTCAAAGCAGCTTCATTGTTTTTTAATGCCGCTTCAAGCTCCATCTGGGTTAAAACCGCATCCTGCCTGCCATACTGATATTCATCCGGTTTGCTCTCCCTGGCGCCTGTAGCGATAATAACCGCCCCATGGTTTATTTCAATTTCCTGACCGTTTTCCTGACCATCTCTGTCAAAAGTGGTTGTATAATTGCCCATATACCCACTTACGTTTTTTATAGTAGTATCGAAGAAAACTTCTATAAGGCTGTTGTCCATTACTTCTTTAATCATTTGCCAGACATAGACCCCTGAAGGCCTTCCGGAAAATGTACTGTTTAGCTTCAATGCGTTTCCGCCCAGAGCATTCGATTTCTCAACCAGATACGCCTTGTAACCCATGCCGGCTATTTCGAGGGCTGCCGTCATTCCGGCAACTCCGCCGCCTATGACAAGAGCTGAAGCGGTTACGCCAATACTTTGTTTCCCAAGCTGCTTCGCATGAGTAATACTGCCAACCGCCATTCTTACCAGTTCTTTTGCCTTCTGTGTAGCTTCTTCCCAATGGTTCATATGCGCCCAGGAACACTGCTCCCTGATATTTGCCATTGCTAGCAGGTACGGATTGAGCCCTGCTCTCACCATTACCCCCTGAAACAGCGGTTCGTGGGTTCTTGGGGTACATGATGCCACAACTACACGGTTTATGTTAAATTTCTTTATTCTTTCCGCCATTACCTTCTGTGAATCAATAGAACACGCATACATGAAATCTGTTGCATACTCCGCATATGGGAGTGTTTTGGCATATTTAACAACATCCTTTACATCGAGGTAATCCCCGATGTTCTTGCCGCAGTGGCACAGAAACACTCCTATCCTTACCGGCTCCTTGGACACATCCCTGAGAACAGGATCTTCTTCTTTTTTGAAAAATGCGTTGTATTCTTCAAACTCAACAAAGCTGCTGCCTGCTGTTTTGGAAGCTTCAGATGCAGCAGCACTTGCTTCCACCACAGTTTCGGGAATGTCCTTCGGCCCGGTTATAGCACCGCAAGCCAGTATTCCCTCCCGCGAAGTCTTTGGCGCATTCATTTCATTCACCCACAGGAATCCGTACTTGTCGGTCTTGACGCCTATCTTCCCAAACAATCCCTGTTTATCTATATTGGGTTTCAACCCTACGGAAAGAACAACCAGGTCATATTCACCGGAAGTCTGATTACCCTTATCGTCACAATAGCTGATTATAAGTCCGCCGGTAAGCCCATTCAGTTTTACATCCGACACGCGGCTCCTGACAAATCCTATGGAATGCTTGCTCACGGCAGAATCAACGTATTTGTCAAAATCCTTTCCATACGCCCGCATATCCATGTAGAATATGTCTATATCCCTGACAGACGACAAATGCTCCTTCGTAATGACAGCCTCTTTTACGGCATACATGCAACACACGGCTGAGCAGTAACCGCTCCCGCACTTCTCGTCCCTTGAACCTGCACACTGTATAAAGGCAATCCTTTCGGGGGCCTTTCCGTCTGAAAGCCTGCGAATATGTCCTTGATAAGGGCCTGAGGCTGAAAGGATGCGCTCATACTCGAGGCTCGTTACAACGTCTCTGTATTTCCCGTAACCGTAGCCATCGGGCATTTCGGATGAGGTATCATATCCGTTTGCAAATATTAGCGAGCTGACCTGCAGTTCAATTATTTCATCCTGCTGTTCATGGCGTATAGCCTTCGAGCCGCACATTTTCTCACAAATGCGGCATTCACAGCATATGGAGCAATCAACACACCGGAGCGCTTCCTTTTTCGCCTGCTCCTCAGTCAGCCCTTTACCTGCCTCTTCAAAGGTGCTGATACTTTTGTCCATCTCCGGTACAGGTATATTAACACGTGCATCCTTTGAAACATCTGAAAAATCTATTTCTTCAAGCGGTGTCTCGGGCAGTATGAATGGTCTGAGCGGCAAATCCGTACCTTCCAGGTAGTTCCGTATGCTTCTGGCCGCCATGTTTCCCTGAGCTATCGCATTGATCATTGAGGAAGGTCCGGTAACCGCAGCTCCTCCTGCAAAAACACCGGGAATCCCTGTTTCCAGGCTTTCAGAGCTGCATATAATCCTTCCGTTTTTATCAAAGCAGGATACTCCTGCCTCTCCCAACAAATTATTTTCAGCAGTCTGCTTAACCGCACCGGGTGTTTCCATACTGTTTTCCTTATAGTGGCCTGTAGCGAGCAAGAATGCCTTATAGCCTCTTTCCCTGAGGTCGTCTAAAGTAAGGTCTTTCCCAACGTGGTTGTTGCATATAATCTCTACATTTAAATCCTTAATAATTTGAATTTCTCTTTCCAGCACCTGCTTATCCAGACGGTAATCCGGTATGCCTGCCCTGAGCATCCCACCGGGAACAGGCAGGGCTTCAAAAACCGTCACCCGATAACCCTCAAGTGCAAGCTGGTATGCACAATTTAAACCGGCCGGCCCCGAACCGATAACAGCCACTTTATCAGATTTTTCCCTGGCGTTAACCTTTATCTTCGGGGTAATCCCCTGTTGCACTTCATAATCTGCAAGAAATCTTTTCAATGAAGCAAGTGAAACGGGCGAATCTACATATTGTCTGGCGCATCCCGTTTCACAGGGGTGTGTACAAATCCTGCCGAGAACGCCGGCAAACGGGGTAGTGCGTCTTACAACCTCCAGTGCTTCCTGGTATCTGCCCTGACCCGCGAGAGCAACATAGCCGTGTGCGTCCATATGTGCGGGGCACCTGAACTTGCATGGGGAAGTGCCTTTTTTATCTATTACAACCTTATTGGGAACAGCCTGTGCATAAGGCTTGTACACTGCGCGCCTGTTGCCTACGCCCATATCAAACTCACTCTTTTTCTCAATGGGGCATTTGGGTATACAAGCATTGCAGCCCTTGCACAGGTCTTCATCAATAAAACGCGCTTTCTTTTTTATCACTGCTGTAAAATCAGGTGCATTACCCCTCAATTCAAGCAGTTCGCTCCATGTAAATGTCTTTATCAGGGGATGGTTGTAGCATGAAGTAACCTTGGGTGCTAATATGCACGCTGAACAGTCATTGGTAGGGAAAGTCTTGTCAAGCTGCGCCATTCTTCCACCTATGCTGGGTGAGTTTTCTACTATGAACACCGGCACATCCATCTCCGCCAAATCCAGCGCAGCCTGTATGCCGGCAATGCCTCCTCCCAAAACAAGAACAGGTTTTTTCATAACTGCCTCCGGGTTAGTTCCTTAATCTTTTCAACTCTCAGCTTCATTAGTTCAACATCAAGCTTTTCAACCTCATCTGCCAGTTCCTTTGAAGCATAGCCTTCTTCTACGGCCATCTGCCTCAGAACCCTCAGCACGTCTGCAAACCTTACATCCTGAGGGCAGTGAGCCACACATACGTGGCACTGGCTGCAATGCCATATCTCTGAAGACTCGAGTACCTCTTTCCTCATTCCGAGGAGTACTTTTCTCATAATGCGCCTAGGATTGTAATCTCCTTCAACACTGCTGACCGGGCAGCCTGCAGTGCAAGTACCGCACAAAAAGCAGTTGGTTGCCCTTTCTCCGCCGGGTTTTGATGTTACCTGATCCTTAAATTCATGCTCCAGCGAATTATATTCACTCATCTGCATCACCCCCTTTAAACTCTTGAGGATCAGGCCTTGGATGGAAGCCTGCCCTTTCAACGATAGTCGGCACAATGCTTTCCCAGCCTACCGCCATTATGTGAAGCCCGCTTACTCCCTCAATCCTGCAAATACTCTTTATCAGTTCTAGAGCTATGGTAATGCCTTCTTCCTCACTATTTGAGGCTTTGCTCATTCTTTCAATAAAGCTTTCGGGCACCTTCATACCGGCAACCTGCCTAGTCATTTCAATGGATTTCAGCGATTTGTTGACCAAAATTCCGGCAAGCATAAATGCCCTTTTATGGAATCCCGCACTTCTCACCTTCTCCATCCATCTGTCAAACTTTTCGATATCATAAATAGCCTGAGTTTGTATGAATTGTGCGCCTGCCTCAATTTTCTTGTGCAGCCTGATAAATTGCAGTTCCTCGGGATCTGCAAAGGGGTTTGCAGTGCATCCCAGAAAAAATTGCGCCGGTTTTTTTGTAGGCTTGCCGTTCATAAAAACACTTTCTTCCTTTTGCCTTCTCAACGCACGCAGCAGTTGTATGGAGTCTATATCATACACATTTTTTGATTCAGGGTGATTGCCCAAGGATTGGTGATCTCCCGACATGCACAGAACGTTTCTAAGACCCAGGGCATATCCGCCAAGCAA
The DNA here is from genome assembly GCA_964349435.1 of uncultured Oscillospiraceae bacterium. Classification (GTDB taxonomy): domain Bacteria; phylum Bacillota; class Clostridia; order Acetivibrionales; family DTU013; genus CAYGHY01. The sequence continues at coordinate 4,044 of CAYGHY010000069.1, read as the reverse complement.
ATCGCTTTGAATTGCAATCCTGTTTCTGTCGCGGCATGTCATCTGAACCACCGGTTCAATCCCCTCCTGTAATGAAAGGCAGGAGGCGGCTATACTGGACATTCTTACAATAGCTGTCTGATTGTCGGTGACATTTGCCGCATCAACGACGCCTTTCAAATCCCGTGCCCTTTTCCGGACAAAATTGCCGTCGGAACTCATTGGAGGTCCTATCTCGGTTGTAACCGAGAAAATACCGGCTTCAAGAATTTTTTGCAGATTGCTTTTTTCTACCGGCATATCAAATCTTCGCCTCCTTCTTTTCCAGTTTCCTTGGACCTCCGTCTCTGCCGGAACGCCAGTCCTTCGGCTCTATAGTTTCGTACAGCCTGTCCAGCCTTCCAAGTTCCTTAAGCCTGTCATATATAAGCTGCCAACCGCAATCGGTTTCTTTATTGATTTCACATTTGCCGCCTGAAGAACCTCCGCAGGGCCCGTTAAAACTGCTTTTTGAACACCTGGCAACCGGACATACCCCACCTGTTCTTTCAAGTATACACTCTCCGCAGCCCTGGCACATTTCAGTCCACACGCCGACATCACGTGTCACACCAATGAACTTTGTGTCCACGCCGGGGAGCACAAGCCTGCCGCGGAACCTTTCAGCCATAAATTGCACTCCGGCGCCGCATCCAAGGGAAAGTATCGCATCGGCGCCTTCCAGTTCTTCTTCCACATCGTCTAGGAATTCGGAATCACACTGCCTTTTGGGAGTTATTACTCTTACACTGACAGGTTTGCCTGCCTCTTTACCTTCAAGCTCAATTATCGAAGCAAGTTTAAGTGCTTCCTTTTCCCCTCCTGCCATACAAATGGTGGCACATGTTCCGCATGCTGCAATCACTACCTTTTTAAAGCCATCAATCATTTTAAGTATTTCACTCAGCGGTTTTTGCTCTGCAACGATCATTTAAGCTACCCCCGTTTGCTCAAAAAGCCATTTGTTTTATATATTCGTCCAACACCAGCGGCATCGCATTGGAAAGCTGCATGCATACAACCCGGTTTTCGTCCATTCCCGAAGCGCTGAGCATTTCCCTGGCTCTTTCCACATATCGCTTTGCTCTCCTGTTGCCTTCAAAATGCCTGCAGACCTCATCTATGCAAACCGCCACAAGCACGCGGTCAAAAGCTTTAAGTTCTGAAATAATATTTTCCGCACTCATTTCTCCACCGCATGACACAGGTGAAATTTCCACATTCAAACCTTCTGCTTTCAAGCTGCCTGCAATCCTTTCAAAAGCAATTTCGCCCGAGTTTTTGCAGCAAAACACTTTCAGAGAACCAGTCAACAGCCTCTGCTCTTTAACAGATTTCCCGCTCATGGAAATTGCGTTGGCTGGGCACAATGACGCGCATATACCGCAGCCGTAGCAGCTGGATTGAAGATTTTTCATAATCGAGTTTCCATAATCGGGAGCCATTGCGAAGTGTGTACACGCCCTGAAGCAGGTATAGCAAAAAGCACATTTTTCAGGGTCAACCCTGGCATATTCACCGTTATTTGCGGCATCAGGCATAGAAGTTTGCGCCCCCGAAGCTCCCGGCGATTCACCCCTTATCTCCGGCAGGCTTCTGATATCCGGCAGGCTTCTGATATCCGACAGAATGGATTGCAGCTCAAATATAAATTCGCTGTCGCTTCCGGAGGTGTTTTTTATATTGGAAAAATAAATACCCTTTCTGCTTGTAAGTGAAGGAAAGAGGAAGGAGCTGTCCTCATTTATTTGGCTTGCACTATTTAATTTCAGTCTCAGAAGCCTGATTATTTTCATAAAAGCGCCACTGTATATAGTTTTACCTGAAAAAATGGGAGTAGAGGTCAGAATTCTCTGGCTGCCCGCAGTATCGCTTGCCTCTATACTGAACATACCGCTATCACTGGAATAATCCATATTTAAGCTGTCGTATTTTAAAAAAACCACACCCAGATTCCTGGCTTTTCTGAAAGCGCTCTCCAGTCCGTCTCCGGCGGTTCTCATAAATCTTGCGAGGTACACTACTTTTCTCTTCCTCCCGGCAAGCCTTATTGCCTTCTCTAGCGCCGTACGGGTCATATAGGCAGGAGACTCGACAGGATAGTCAAGGACGAATACTATTGGGTTTTTACTGTAGGGCAGGCTGTCCAGGTCATTGCCGTTTTCCAGCATAATAGCATTCTTCTGCCACTCAGTATTGTCACAAATGTTTAAAGGCTCCTGGGTAACAAGAATGTACGAAGCCTCGTATCTTCCATCCGTGCCGCTTATTATGAATGCACCCCGCTCACCTTTCACCATCTTTATTTCGTCCAGGTCTTCGAATGTAAGAGTCGTGATTCCCGCAGATTCAAATTGACTCTTAATTAAGTTATTCACACGACTTTTGCCTAAGACTGCAATATTCATAAGACAAACCTCTCTTTATCGCGCCATTTAAACATCTGTTTATAAGCCTTGACTATGTTTTCCGCACCTTGAGCCTTGAACACTGAGCTCTGTGCAAAATCACACAGCAACTGCCTTGCCACTGCCAGCGACTCGTTATACACCTCTTCAATCCTTCTCGGTCCGGCAGCACAGCCTGTAATATATATGCCTGTTTCAAAGCCCTCCCTGACATATTTAAGAAAGCCCCTGTCATCCACACCCAGCGTGCAAAGCTCTGCAATGTGTTCTGTATCTGCCGCAGGATGTATTCCTTCCGAGAGCACTACCAAATCAAATTCCCTTTCGACCACTTTAGCGGTTTCCGGTTGTTCAAATACAACTCTTGCAGGTTTTCCCGGCTTTATCTTTACCGGCCTGCATCTGACGAACTCAAATCCTTCTCCGGTCAACACATCATAATACTGGCTATCCTCCACATATTGCAGATCCATATAAAAGAACGAAGCTTGCAGACCGGGATAATAATGTTTCAGGACTTTGGCAGACCTTGTAGAGTAGCCGCAGCATACTCTGGAGCAATAAAATGCCCTTTCCTGTACGTCCCTCGACCCGAAGCACTGGATAAAAGCAATTCTTGCCGGTGCTTCAGGCATTATGCTTTTCCTGCTCCTGTTTGATATGTATTTTTCAAGCTGATAACCGCTTATGATGTTAGTATCTTCAGTAAACTCCAGATTACCGAAAGAAGCGGCTGAAGACCTTTCAAATCCAATTGACACTATAATACAGGTAATACCTGATATGAACTTCAGCTCTCCATGCCATTTTACCGTCGCTGTATAATCGCCACGGGTGCCGGTTATGTCAAGCAATTCAGAACCTGTGATAATATCAATACTGCAGTTGTTTTCCACTGCCTCCCATAAGCCACCCGGAAGGCACACTCCGCAGTTGTTACATTTCTCCGTAGCCTTACAGCCGCAATACCGCACCTTGCCGCCTATTTCAACACCCTTTTCTATAATAGCAACTCTATGATGGTTGTTTGCAAGTTCTAGAGCAGCAGTGCAACCAGAGAGGCCTCCGCCAACTATCAATACATGAGCCATTATTATCACCTGCTTAATAATTTCGCGCAAATACTTGTTTTATAATAAAATATAAGCTGTTATAAACATGTTATTATTCTTGGTTTTATTAGTATAGAAATTTACTCCTCTTTTTTGTACATTTTTGTTGAATTTTAATAAAACTTATAAGGCAAAGAAGAACCATATATGCTAATATCGCTCATGCATGATAAACAAATCAATCAATCGGATATTTGGTGTTCAGCGTCAGCGGCTGCCAAAAAGCAGGGCGGGTGTGAGATCCTGCACTCCCGAAAATTATAACATGTTCAACCGAGTATAATGCTTTAAACCCGCATCATTGCTTGATATTGAGAAATGCGGCGGCTTACAACTAAGGGTCGGCTGAAATATTGCTTCCGATTCTTTTCTGGGGAATGGAGCTTCAGTGTAGTTCTCTGGAAAAGTTTTAGCAGAAGTTATATTTTAACGATCCCTAAATATGTTTTCAAGCAGGAGTTATGAATGGTGGGAAGCTACTAACAAGCTGAGTAATACCAAAAATA
>CAYGHY010000068.1:0-13558 GCA_964349435.1 uncultured Oscillospiraceae bacterium | reverse complement strand
CGATTACATCCTCATGCTTGTGGCGAAATACCATGCATCCAACTGTGAAGACAAGAGCATCCTGGTTTCTATTGATAAGGCCATCGGCTCCAGTATTCAGCTGCGCAGCAAGAAAGAACTTATCGAGCACTTCATCGAGACTGTCAATGCTTCCACCAAGGTGGACGAAGACTGGCGAAGGTTTGTCCATGAACAGAAGGAAGCGGATCTTGTAGCACTAATCAGCGAGGAAAAACTCAAGCAGGAAGAAACAAAGAAATTCATCAATAACTCGTTCCGCAATGGTGCGCTGAAGACCACCGGTACGGACATCGACAAAATCATGCCGCCGGTTTCAAGATTCGGTGGAGGAAACAGAGCAGCAAAGAAGCAGAGTGTCATCGAAAAACTGATGAAATTCTTCGAGAAGTATTTCGGGCTTATGTGAGTGCTCATGATGAATTTGGGACAAACTCATCTGTTCTTGTCGCTGCTCACGAACGGACAGGGGTGGATTGAAAAACTAATCAAGCATTTACAATACCGATATTCCATTAAAAATAATTACCTTTTTGGTAATTATTTCGTTGACAAATGTAAAGAGGGTGAGTATAATAATTATCATAGGGTACGGAAATAATAAAACCAAAAAACTATGTAGTGACAATAAGCAAGCAAAGAAAGTTTTAGGAGACATTGTTGCAGAAAAGTTATTTGCTGCTTTCAATTTAATTGAAAGCGCATCAACTTTGAATGACATTGCTTGTTTTCCTACTTATCATTTACATCAACTTTCGGGAAATAAAAAAGATCTATTTGCTATGGATCTTGGACGAAAATTGGGATATCGTTTGATTATTAAACCAGACCCGCCTTTGAATAGAGATGACGATAAATTGGACTTCAATTCAAAGTGCAGTATAGTAAAATGTATTATAGTGATGGAGGTGTCAAATCATTATGAATAAAATGGAATTTGAAAACATCTCTGCATTTCACCCCGGATATTATATAAATGATTTAATCAATGATTTGGAAATGACACAAGAGGAGTTTGCTAAACGCTTAAACATTACCCCTAAAAACTTAAGCGAATTAATAAACGGTAAAGCGTCTATTTCCGAAAACATTGCAAAAAACTTATCTTTAATGCTAGGTACAAGTGTAGATATGTGGCTTGATCTGCAAAAAAAATACGATCAAAAAGTAATAGAAATAAAAGCATTGCAAGCTCAAAGAGATGAAGAAATTGATCTAGCACTAATCGATTATTCTTATTTCGTAAAACTTGGTGTAGTTAATTCTTCGAAAAATAAGACACATCAGGTTTCTGAGCTGCTCAAGTGTTTTGCCATTTCATCTTTTAGTGTATTCAAAAACCCAGATTTTTTTGTTCAATTTCGTCTTTCACAAAGTATTGATGAAAAAGTTATTTTAAATTCTAATGCATGGGTTCAAACAGTAATTAATATTGGCAAACAGATAGAAACTCAGCCTTATTGTGAGAAAAGACTTAAAGGATATTTGCCACAAATTAGAGAAATGACTTTGCAAAACCCGTCTGAGTTTCTACCAAAATTATCTCGAATTTTATTTGAATGTGGAGTTGCATTTGTGTTAATTCCAAGCTTGAAAAATTCGGGTGTATACGGCGCAACTAAATGGATCAACAAAGATAAAGTTGTTCTTGGAATTACAAACAGGGGGAAAAGTGCTGACATTTTTTGGTTTTCGTTATTGCATGAGTTAGGCCATGTATTTCAAAGAAAAATAACTAAAACACTAGTCGACTTTGAAGCTAACGACCTTATTGAAGATTATGAAAAAGAAGCGGATCAATTCGCAAAAGATTTGCTAATACCTCCAAAAGAGTACGAGTTATTTGCTGCCGAAACCTTCTTTAGCGAACAAAAAATACGGGCTTTTTCAAGCTTGATAAAGGTTCATCCCGGGATTGTTGTGGGAAGACTGCAAAAAGAAGAACTTCTCCCGTATACTCACTTGAATAAGTTAAAGCAGAAATATGTTTTTAATACTTGAAATAGCGTATTGCTTTCTTTTTAAGATTCATCTGTATCATAATGACAATTAAAAGTCCAGTCACAACAAGCACTTAGTGAGACGCTAGAATATGACTGATCTCATTTTGCCCCCGTTTGAAGCTGTTCACTTGGATTTTCGTTCAATCCCTTAGTGAACGCTTCTTTAGGGTAGCTCTTGAGTACGGCAAATATTTTTATTTATTGCCTGCTATGTTTTTAACAATGACCGGCCGGGTTCACAAAGGGGTACCGTTGCTGCTGATATAATCTAAATCTCTTTTGATCATATTAATAGCGCCGTATACATAGACTGCTGCAATAATATAGAACACCAGCCATAGAAACGGTATATGCACAGGAATCAGACCCAGCACCGTACATAGCAATAACGGCGGTGTCAGTGAATATACGCTTATTTTAAAGATACTGCGGTAGCTGAGTTTGGTATTTCTGGCGGAATTTATAACAAGTCCTATAAGGCTTACAATTAGGGCACTGATAAACTTGCCGCAGATAAAAAATATTACGTCCAATATAAATATGAATATACCCAGTGGCTTCATGAGGGGTAGTACCTGTCTGATATTGTCTTTAGTGAGTTCGATGCCCTGAAATGCTGTTAAACTGGTAACTGTTTTGTCCACATAGTTCTTTTGAATAATCTTGTCACTGGTAATAAGCATGACGGTATCATAATTATCCAGGATAGCGTCCTCTGCGTTTGGCGAGGTATCTATCACAATGGTTACTCCGCCGTCATCTATGATAATAGGCATATTTCCGCTGACTTCAAGCTTGCCGTTGGCAAATCTAAAGTCGGGAATTCTGGAATCGAAGTTTGCGGTTAGTTCGTCCATAATCTTGTTATATTCGCCCACTGCCGGTATTTTGATTATTGCCCCAATTACCAGCGAAATCAGCAGAAGGTAAACCACAGCCCTGCCGGTGTTTTGCCTGAGAAAGTACCCGTATTTACCGAAACCCGCCATGCTGTAGTATATGCGTGGAAAAAAACCCATTCTCGGCTCGTTCATAAAGTCCTCCTGTTTCACAAAATTCATTATGATTATACTATTATTTAGCACATCATGCAATTTGAAAAATGAGTTCGGTGTGTTTTAGATACTTGCGATAAAGATAGACAGTAAAAGAGGAGGCGATGCTGTAAAAAATTAAGAATTATATTGACTGACAATCAGTCAATGAAGTATAATAGACAGTAATTGATAGAAATAAAACGGAGGATATACATGGCAAGGATTTCGAAAGATCCAGAGGAAAGGAAAAATGAATTGCTGGATGCAGCGGAAGAGTTATTCCTTACCAGAGGCTTCGAGCAAACGGCAGTCAGCGATATCGTCAAAAAAGTCGGAGTTGCACAGGGCTTGTTTTATTACTATTTCAAATCCAAGGATGAAATTTATAATGCGGTAATGGAAAGATACCTGGACGGAATAGTGGGAAGTATTGGACAAATTGTTAACGCTAAAGGAATAAACGCACCCGGTAAAATACAGATGATTTTCAAGGAGATATATAATTTCAGCAAGGACAAGGAAGTGTTGACGGAATATGTGCACAGGGAGGAAAACCTGCCTTCGCATTTTATGTTTGCAGCCGGGATGTTGAAAAAACTCGGGCCGATACTTGAGAAGCTGCTTGAGGAAGGCAATGCACAGGGTATTTTCAACGTGCGGTATGCTTCGGATGTCACTGAGATTTTACTGGCGGGACTGAGTAGCTATTTGCATGATATTATCATGGTTTGTGATGAGGGGCTTTATATTTCGAAACTGAGGGTGGTGCAGGATGTGCTTGAGAGGGTTTTGGGGGCAGAGGAAGGTACATTTGAATTCAGATTGTGAGGGATTGACGTATGTCCGGCGAAGTGCTGTTTTGCCTTGAGAGGCTGACAAAGGAATATGTGATGGGCGAATTGAAGGTTGAAGCTCTAAAGGCTGCAACTTTTAAGTTATATGCGGGTGAGCTGGTGGTTGTACTTGGCCCGAGCGGCTCCGGCAAAAGCACCCTGCTGAATATAATAGGAGGGATGGACACATCTTCTTCCGGAAAGGTATTATTCAAGGGGGAGGACATATCTGCCTACAATGAACGTCAGCTTACGTCCTTCCGCCGTAATATGGTCGGCTTCATATTTCAGTTCTACAACCTTATGCCAAATCTGACTGCAAAAGAAAATGTCGAGCTTGCAACTGAAATATGTGACAAACCGCTCAATATTGACGATGTCCTTGAAAGAGTCGGATTGAAAGGCAGAGCCGGCCACTTTCCATCACAACTGAGCGGTGGTGAGCAGCAGAGGATAGCGATAGCAAGGGCTGTTGCCAAAAATCCGGAGGTGCTTTTGTGTGATGAACCAACGGGCGCGCTTGATTATACTACCGGTGTCAAGGTGCTTGCGCTGCTGAGGGATATTAACAGGGATACAGGCAAGACGGTTGTTATTATCACTCACAACCAGCCTATTGCAGCCATGGCGGACAGGGTTATCAGAATGCGGAGCGGCGAAGTGGTGGAAATAGCCGAAAACCGGTTCCCTCAACCTCCAGAAAGTATTGAGTGGTGATAATGTATGAAAACACTAAACAGGATGCTGTTCAGAGAAATAGGGAAAACCAGAGGTCAGTTCATCGCAGCAGCGGTAGTCATTTTTGCAGGCATTACCATGTTTGCGGCTTGCTACCTCTCCTACAGGAATTTGAAGAACTCCATGGACTATTATTATGAAAGCTATAGATTTCTTGACTACTATGCTGATGCTTCCGATATAACAACTGAAACGGTAAAAAAAGTCAGGGAGCTTGACGGAATAAAGTATGCCGCAGGGAGGATCTGCAAGGATATTAGCGCAGATATGGGCGGGGAGAAAAGAGTTACGCTGAGAATGATATCGGTGCCTGACGGTACACGACCCACAGTGAATGATGTTTTTGTCATGTCAGGAGGATACCTTGATGCAAGCCGGCAGAATTCATGCCTTATTGACCAGAAGTTTGCCGAATACCACCAGTTGGGCAAGGGGGATACAATTAAGGTCATACTAGGTGCAAAAGCATACGAGTTCAAAATAAATGGTGCTGCTGCAAGCCCTGAATTCATTTATGCATTGAAATCATCAGCGTCAATTTCGCCATCAGCGGAAAACTTCGGGATTCTTTATGTGAACGAATCGGCTGCTGCCGGATTGTTGGGCTTTGAGGGCATTTATAACCAGCTGCATGTCGTTTTTGATAAGGATGCAAATAGAAAGAATGTTATTAATAGTGTTGAAAGGATTCTTAAACCGAGCGGGTTTATCAGCGGAACTGAAAGAAAAGACCAACTGAGTCATATCATGTTTGATAGTGAAGTTAAGCAGTATGAACAGATTGCATATATGTTTCCCGCACTTTTCCTGACGGTTGCCGCATTGATCATTTATGTAATGCTTCGAAGGATGATCAGCAATCAGAGAATTATGATAGGTTCCATGAAGGCTTTTGGATATACGAACGTCAGACTGCTTAAGCACTATGGCGGTTACTCGGTTCTAATAGCCCTGATCGGAGCTGTGCCGGCTGTTTTTGCGGGAATCTATCTGGGGAAATTAATCACTTCCATGTACAATGACATATTCAGCATACCTGTAATGCAGTTCAAGACCTACTGGGAGGTTCTATTGATAGGAGTATTCATGAGTATCGGCTTTTGCCTGCTGGCAGGCTGCAGCTCAGCCAGGCAGGTTTTTGGAATAATGCCGTCCCAGGCTATGAGGCCGGAAACTCCGGGAAAGGGAAGACACATATTACTTGAAAAGTCTAAATTGATTTGGGGCAGGCTTCCTTTTGGATGGAAGATGAGTATAAGGAATGTATTCCGAAACCCTCAGAGAACAGCACTGACAATACTTGGAATGGTTTTTACCGTCATGTTCTTTATGGTTTCATTATTCTTTCTGGACAGCATTGATTTTATCCTGACACAACATTTTGTTGAGTTTCAACGGCAGGATTACAAGGTTGTGTTTAATAAGCCTGCATCTTACGAGGATACGCTCGAGCTAAATTCAATCGAGGGTGTTGCTAGAGTGGAGCCGATATGTGAGCTTCCCATTGAAATAAAGAAGGGTTGGCGAAAGGTGGATACACTGCTGGTTGGGTTGAGCGGCAAAAATACGTTTTACCGGCTGGAGAACCAAAATCTCAAACCAGTGGGCATACCTGAAAAAGGCATTCTGGTAGCACATGTCACAGCAGAAAAACTGAATTTGATGACGGGAGATCTGATTGTAATCAAGCCGTACATAGGAACAGCAAAAGAAAGAAAAATACGGGTTGCCGGCATTGTCAAGCAATATGTAGGGTTCAGTGCCTTTATGAGCATGGAGCAGGCGGCGGGAGTGCTGGGTGAGGAGATTTTTGCCACAGGAGCATTGCTGACTGTTGAAAATGGAAGGGACGCGGAGATAAAAAGGAGCTTGTTCAAGAATCCTGCTGTAGAATCGATAGAAAACAGAAATGCTGCTTTCCTGTCCTTTAAGACCTTTATGGCGATGATGTACCTGTTTGTCACAATTATGATCGTATTTGGCTGCATAATGGGTTTCGCGATTATCTTCAATACTACTGTCATTAACATCATGGAACGCCGAAGGGAGCTTGCTTCTTTAAAGGTGCTGGGCTATAGCGCAAGAGAAATTGAAAGAACCATCTACAGGGAGAATTTGATGCTGGGTGTAAGCGCACTGCCTCCGGGAGTTATACTTGGCTATGCTATGTGTGCTCTGCTTGGCAGGATGTTTAGCAACCAGGTTTTTGCGATGGAGGTCGTCATATATCCAGGAACGTATTTGATAACTTTTATAAGTGTTTTCATTTTCATATTGTTGGCGGTGAAAGCCAATTCAAAGAACATATCGGGTCTGGACATGGTTGAGGTGCTAAAAAACAGGGAAGGTTAAGGGGGGATAAGATATGAAAAAAAAGGCTGTTATCATTGGCATTATAGTTATTACTGCAATTGCAGGTACAATTTTTTCAGGATTTCTTAATGCGGTACCGATACAGACATATCAGGTAAGGCGGGATAGACTGGCTGAGTTTGTAGAGCTGCGGGGGAAGGTGGAGCTTCATGGACAGCAAAAGATTTACAGCAAGCAGCAGGGGGTGATAAGTGAAGTAATCGCTCATGAGGCAGATGAGGTAAATCCGGGTGGCAGGCTTGCCCTGCTTGATACGACACAGCTCGAGCTGCAGCTTGATATGACGAGGGAGGCTTACAATGCCGCCGCCGCACAGTATGAAGGATTAAAGGCGGGAACCAGGACCGAGCAGACTAAACAGGCAGAACTAGGAGTTGAGCAGGCAAGGATTGCTAATGAAGCCGCTCAAAAGGAATACGAATACAGGGAAGGCAAGCTGGAAAATATCAGAAGGCTATATGATGAAAGGGTAGTATCGCTTGAGGATGTGAAGGATGTGGAAGCGCTTGCAGCTGCGGCAAAAAGCTCGTTGCTCGGTGCCCGAAAGTCTCTGGAGTTATCCGTATCAAATCTGGATATGCTTAAAAAAGGCTCGGCTGAAAAGGCCCTTGAGGCTGCACGGGCCAATATGAAACAGGCGCAGCTTGCAGTGCAGGTAATGGAGGATAACCTCCTCAAGGCGGCCATAAGTGCTGTAAGTAAGGGCATTGTACTGGCGAAGCATATAGAAAAAGGGCAGATGGTTCAGCCAGGGATGCTTCTTTATGAGCTTGGGGACTATAAATCGGCATATATGAGAGTCGATGTTTTGTCGGATGATGCCGTCAATATAAGAATAGGGCAAAAAGCTGAAATAAGCGGAGATGCTTTGGGTGACGGTGACGGAGTTATTGCGGGTGAGGTTTCTTTTATTGCTCCCAGGGCTGAAAGCAGGATGTCTTCCCTGGGTCTTGAACAGCAAAGGGTAGAGGTGCGTATCAGCTTTGACAATGGTGAAATGATGCTGAGACCTGGTTTTGGCTTTGATGTTAAGATAATCACACAGGAACGTGAAGGCACTCTGTTTGTACCTGAAAAATCCATTATCGATATTGCAGGAAGTAAAAGCGTTTTTGTTGTTAAAAATGGCAAGCTGGAATTGAGGACTGTCGAAATCGGTATTGAAAATGATGATTACACCGAAGTGGTCAGGGGAATAGATGAGGGGGAGGAAGTAGTTTCAGAGCCTGATAATAAGCTCAAGCCCGGCATCAGGGTGAAACGGACGGACTGAATACTTTTAGGTTAAATTGAAGGGGAAGGACAGGATAGAATGTCTAAAATTCAGCTTATAGCCACTTCGACTTTTGGCATTGAAGCGGTAGTGGCAAGAGAACTTAACTGGCTGGGCTATGCCGAGCAGCAGGTAGAGAACGGCAGAGTCACCTTTGCCGGAGATGAGACTGCCATATGCAGGTCAAATATCTGGCTGCGTTCCGCCGAGCGTATTCTTGTAAAAATTGGCGGATTCAAGGCTTTGACCTTCGATGAACTTTTTGAGGGTACTAAAGCGCTGCCATGGGATGAATGGCTACCGGAGAACGCCGAATTTCCCGTAGATGGAAGATCGGTGGATTCGAAGCTTTCCAGTGTTCCCGACTGCCAGGCATTAGTCAAGAAAGCCATTGTCGAAAAGCTCAAATTAAAATATAAAAAGCAGTGGTTCGATGAAACCGGGCCGCTATACAGAATAGAAGTCGGCTTATTGAAGGATATTGCAACAATTACTATAGACACAACCGGCCCCGGTCTTCACAAGCGCGGCTACAGAACCCTCACCACAGGTGCACCGCTAAAGGAAACTCTTGCCGCAGCCATGCTCATGATCAGCAGGTGGAAACCGGACAGGGTACTGATTGACCCCTTCTGCGGTTCGGGAACGATTCCCATCGAAGCGGCTCTTATAGCAGGCAATATCGCACCTGGCGCCAAACGCAGCTTTTCTGCCGAGGGTTGGCACCAAACCCCTGCAGAATTGTGGTTAAAGGCGAGGGAGGAGGCGGCCGACAGGGCGAAGAAAGCACCCGAGCTCAGAATACAGGGCTCTGATATAGATGACGAGTCAATAAGCATTGCGCGTTACCATGCTGCCCAGGCGGGTGTGGCACAGGATATTCATCTCCAAAGGCTGCCGGTTGCCGACATAAGTTCGAGATACAAATACGGCTTCATAGTCAGCAATCCTCCTTATGGTGAGAGAATAGGCGAAATGCCCGAGGTCGAAAGACTATACAGGGAGCTTGGAGTTGTATTCAAGGGTTTTGATACGTGGTCCTTTTATGTAATTACTTCACACCCGCACTTTGAAGCGCTTATTGGGCGGAAAGCAGATAAAAAGCGCAAGCTTTACAATGGAAGGATTCAGTGCAATTATTACCAGTTCTATGGCCCTCCACCACTCAGGGTGAGTATTACTAAACCATCTGAATGAACACCTTCCAAACAAAGTGTTTGACTAACTACGCTGCCATATATTAATATAATAATATGTCATTTAGCAGTTTGTCTTTTTAAAACAGTAGGAAAGGGAAAAGATATGTTTTTAGTAGTAAAAAAGTCTAAAACTTGTGGATGTGTCAGGATTCCAGGTTCTAAGTCCCATACCATCAGAGCTCTTTTTATTGCGAGCCTGGCGGAAGGGCGATCTGTTATTACCAGCCCGCTCATTTCTGAGGATGCATTATCTGCACTCGCTGTATGCAGGGCTTTTGGCGCCGGTATCGAAAACTATGGTGACAGGTTTGTTGTAGATGGCGTCAATGGTTTGCCATCCGTACCGGAGAATATCATTGATGTGGGTAATTCCGGAACCACGCTTCGCTTTGGACTTATGACCGCAGGACTTATTGAGGGTTGTACAGTTTTTACAGGTGACTATCAGATACGCCGAAGGCCGCTTGGGTCCTTAATTGATGCGATGAACACATTGGGTGCGGAAGTGTTTTCCACCCGCGGAAACAATATGGCACCTGTTGTAGTCAGGGGCAGACTGAAGGGCGGAAGGACGGAACTTGACGCAATATCATCACAGTATCTCTCATCCATACTAGTCAATGCACCTTTATTGGACAATGATACTGAAGTTTTTCTCACGAGGCTTAATGAAATTCCATATGTTGAGATGACGATGTGGTGGCTGGATAATCAGGGCATAAAATACAGCAACGACAGCTTTAAAACATTTCATATAAAGGGCGGGCAGAAATACAAAGCCTTTAACTCAGACATACCCGGCGATTTTTCTTCAGCGACCTTTTTTATGGTATTAGCTGCAATATCAGGTGGAGAGTTTATTCTCAAAAACCTTGACATGACTGATCCCCAGGGAGATAAAATGGTGCTGGATTACCTGAAAGATATGGGGGCTGCCGTCAGACATACCGAAGACGGCATATCTGTAATAGGCGGTGCGTTGAGGGGTATTGAAATAGATATGAACGCAACTCCGGATGCATTGCCTGCAATGGCTGTTGCAGGCTGCTTTGCGGAAGGGGAGACCCGTCTTGTCAATGTTCCTCAGGCAAGGTTAAAAGAAACGGATAGGATCCATACAATATATATGGAGTTGAAAAAAATGGGAGCGGATATTGAGGAACTGTCGGATGGCTTGATAATCAGGAACAGCAAGCTGAGAGGCTGCAGGGTATGCGGGCATGATGACCACAGGATTGTGATGGCGCTCACAGTAGCCGGCCTTAATATTGAAGGCGAGACTATAATAGATACAGCTGAAGCTATGAACGTAACCTTTCCGGATTTCCCGCAGCTCATCAGAGACTGCGGCGGTTATGTGGAAAGGGTGTGAGAATTCTCAGGTCAAAAAAGTGATTAATCAGGTTATGGAGGAAATTTAATGCTTGGGAATACATATGGAAGAATGTTTCGTATAACCACAAGTGGAGAATCTTACTCGGGAGGGTTCCGGAAGAACCATGGAATACCGCAGGAGTTACACGGAGGGCAGATGGTTATTGCAGACGGAGTGCCTCCGGGGCTTAAAATAACAGCTGATATCATACAGGCAGAACTGGACAAACGCAAACCGGGATTGTCGCAGTTGAGCACCCCGAGAAAAGAAACAGACAGGGTCTTCATACTTTCAGGGGTTATGGAGGATGATCTGTCAACCGGTGCACCGGTAGGCATGTTCATACCCAACAGCGATATTCAAGATAAGCATATAGAGCAGCATAAAGAAAACAAGAACCTCATGCGGCCGGGGCAGGCAGCGTATACCTATTTTAAGAAGTATGGCCGATATTATGACTGGGCCGGAGCAGGAAGAGCATCCGCAAGAGAAACGGCGGCAAGAGTTGCGGGAGGAGCCATAGCCAAGCTGGTACTGGACACCATGGGAATAGATGTGATAGCGTTTGTTACAGAATTACATGGCATAAAAGCAGCGCCTGTCACTTATGAAACTGCTAAGGCAAATTACCGGATTAATGAGATTAATTGCCCGGACACTAAAGTAGCGCAGAAGATGATTGATGAACTTTTAGAGATAAAGGCCAAAGGGGATTCCTGTGGAGGCGTAATAGAGGTAATTGCCACCGGAGTGCCTGCAGGCTTGGGTGAGCCGGTTTTCGACAAGCTGAGCGCGACTATTGCCCATGCTATTATGTCAATCGGAGGGGTAAAGGGAATCGAGTTTGGGGACGGCTTTAAACATGCCGGAATGAAAGGTTCTGAGTCAAATGACACGCCTTATTATGATGAGAAGACCGGCAGGATCAGATTCCGCACCAATAGAGCGGGAGGTCTGCTTGGGGGCATTTCAAACGGTGAGGAAATCAGATTAAGGGCGGCGGTTAAGCCTACGCCTACCATACTGCAGCCTCAGGCCACAGTGGACATATTGAAGCTGGAAAATGTCAATCATGTTTTTGCTTCAAGAAGTGACCCGACCATTTGTACCAGAATATATCCGGTTTGCGAGGCCATGATGAGGCTGGCGCTGCTTGATGCAATCTATATGGCAGGCGGCTACAAAGGCGTCACAACAGCTGTCGACCCCGGATGGGATACATTATGAATGATGCAACTGCTTCAGGTAAAAACAGTTACCGCGGTTCAGATAAAAATATCATACTTATCGGTATGCCTGGAGCCGGGAAAAGCACTATCGGCCCCCTGCTGGCCGAAAAACTTGGTCTTTCCTTCAAAGATACGGATTCCATCTTAAAAGAAATATATGGTCGTGAGTTAAGAGATATTGTTGCAGAAGATGGTTTTGAAGCATTTCTGAGAATCCAGCAGGAAGTGATTATGTCACTGAAGCTGGAGAACTCTGTTATAGCAACAGGTGGAAGCGTTGTAAAAAATGTTGCTCTTATGCAGCATTTCGGGCACATTGGAACGATTGTCTATTTAAAAGTTAACATAAAAACACTGGAACAGCGTCTGGCTCCCGGCAGAAAGCTTGCAAGGGCAAATGGGCAGAGCTTCGGGCAGCTCTTCGAAGAGCGCGAACCAATGTACATTAAGTATGCTGACAGAATAATAGAATGTGCAGACAGAACACCGGAAGAAATAGCTTGTGAGATATGTAAGCCGTAAAAAATAGTTTTGAACAGGGCTTTACTGATTTTTATAGAAATAGGAGAACTAACGCTAATGGACGGTTTAATATCTATTTTACTTGTTGATGACAATGCTGGATTTTGCAGCATACTCAGGGATTATTTAAACCAGCGCAGCGATCTGAACGTAAAAGGCATTGCAAGAGACGGCATTGAGGCAATTGAAATGATAAAGGATCAGGAACCTGAGATTGTCGTTCTTGATTTAATAATGCCTAACCTAGATGGTATTGGTGTACTCGAAAGAGTCTCCATGATGCGGCTTAAACGCAAACCTATTTTTATAGTGCTTTCGGCAATTGGGAAAGACATATTTATTCAAAAAGCCTTAAAGCTAGGTGCGGAGTATTATATTCTGAAACCTTTTGATGCGGGGATGCTTGTATCACGTATCAGACAATTATATGGTGAAAAGTATTCTGTAAAGGAAACAAATAAGAAAATGCACATGAATAGTACGGCAGCAGCCACTTATCCGGAGAGTTACAGTTCTGAACAAGTCGTTACCGATATAATTAAGAGAATGAGGATTCAACCTAATATAGCCGGATACAGATATTTAAGGGAGGCAGTGATCTATTCATTGGGAATTTCGTCTGCACGCAAGATAACAACAAAAAACATTTACCGAAGTATTGCCGATAAACATAATACTACAGCAAAAATTGTAAGCAGAGCTATCAGATGTGCAATAGACAGTGCATCTAAAAAAGTACCAACTGTCGAAACCAATCCTCAAGGCACTTTAAGTGATTTCAATAAAAGAAAGCCATCCAATAAGCAGACAATTATATCATTGGCTGATAAAGCCAGACTGGCAATAACTAATTCCATCAAGGTGCAATGAAAACAATCACACATTACCCCAAATCTTTTTTCAAAGCATAGGAATTTATAAATCTCCTAAAAAATTCCTATGCTGGGGTTTGAAAAGG
>CAYGHY010000067.1:4212-13610 GCA_964349435.1 uncultured Oscillospiraceae bacterium | reverse complement strand
CACGAGGAAATCAATCTATCGCTTACTACCGGCAACCGATATTACCAAATTAATACTACTTGGGTTAAAAATAAAAAAGGTATTATTCAAGCTACAGTATTGGTTTTTCATGACATTACGGTAAAATCGCTGCTAGAGAAAGAATTAGAAGATAAAAATTCTGAGCTTGAGGAACTAAATATCAAGTTAAAGGCTTATCTGGACAAAGCCGAAAAACTTGTGGAGGAAGAACAAAAGGCAAAGGCTGCGCGAGAAGTAGAAGAAACAATCGGTGTTCAAATTGCACAACTTTTAGAGGAACTCGAGTCTATGAATATATATGACGAACAGGAAAAACTTTCGGGTATGATTGATAACTGCCGGGAAGTAATGGCCGGTATACGCCTTGCTGTGCATAAACTAATGCAAGACAGCGGAAAGGATGTGGAAGATGATCAAATTAGCTATAGCCGATGATCAGGTGCTATTGCGCGAAATGCTTTCCATGATGCTCTCATCCGGCAAAGAAATGGATATCGTCGGCCTAGCAGGAAACGGCGATGAAATACTAGATATTTGCCGTGAGAAAAAGCCTGACATTGTGCTTCTTGACATAAAAATGCCTGTCATGGACGGCGTTTACGCACTTGAAGCCATAAAAAAAGAAATGCCCCATATAAAGGTGATTATGCTCACCACATTCGGGGATGAAAGAAACGTACTGGAAGCTTATAAAAAGGGAGCAAACGGTTATGTTTTGAAGGACATTAAGCCCCACATGCTTGTCATGACAGTCAAATGCGTTTATGAGGGCATGTTCATCATGCAGGAAGGAATTAGCGAGCTTGTCCGTAAGCGAATCAAATTGTCAGCTTCAAAGAGAGTAAGCGAGCTTGAGGCTTTGGAGGAACTCCACGATGAATACGGTCTTGACGCTCTTGACAGAAAGATTATAAGACTTTTGGTTGACGGTAAGAACAATAAAGAGATTGGCGCTGCTCTAAACTACTCCGAGGGTACGATTAAAAACAGGATAACACATATTCTAAATGTAACCGAGCTGAAGGATAGAACACAAATTGCAGTGTTTGCTCTGCAAAACAATCTGATTTAAAACCTTAAAAAAGAGGTGCGACTGCCTTTATACAAAATCCCTGACCGTCTAAAGAATGGCAAATAAAGGTTCCTTTTAGCAAAGACATCCGTTCTTCCATACCGGTTAGCCCCATGCCTTTTTTTACCTTCTCACATCCTATTCCGTTGTCAATGATGAATAATTCCATCACATCGTTCCTTCTTCGTAAAATTATGTTCACTATGTTTGATTTCCCATGTCGCAGGGCATTAGTTATACCTTCACGACACAGCTTGAATATTACATCCTCAATCATTTGAGAATACTCCTGTTCTGAGTGGGAGCAGTTAACTTCAACCGCAACAAAATCCGAGCGAAATTCATTGGCCAATTCTTCCAATCGTTCCTTTATGCCTTGTCTTATGGCAGGGCTTTTGTTATCTGTCAATGTGATTGAACTTATTTCCGTAAAACTGGCACACAAAATCTTTTTAGCTCTTTGTATGTATTCCGCACCAACTGATTTGTTTTTGGATAGCCGGGCAATTTCCAATAAAGAAATTGTAAGCATTATTGAATGACCCAAGATGTCATGGGCTTCCCCGGCAATAAAATTGCGTGTCCGCGCTACAACAAGTCCTTTCTTCGTTTCAGCTTCCAGCGTAAGTTTTTGATGGACAGCTTGTGATTCGTCAATTTTCATCTGCAACTTGCTTATTATTCTTTGTTTAGCCGTAATATCAATAAAGCGAAGAAACGCTCCCTTAACCAGTTTATCTTCGACCGGGCGATAAATTGCCCTAATAAAATCACCTCCGGAAGTCTGATAAGTGAAATCCTGCACTTTATCCACATTAAAGGCAACAAACAACTTTCGGTTTAGTGAATAGGGGGTATTTCCGACAGTCCTGACGATGCCCTCTTTACCCATAGGTACTAGCTTGCCGGTCGCTGCCATTTTAATAAAGGTTTCGTTAAAATCGGCAATTCTATTGCCTTTTATAAGCAGAATACCCTCCGGTGTATTGGACAAAGCCACTCTGCGGGCAATTTTCAAGTTATCAAAGAATTGAAACTTAAATGTGGCAAAAGTAAAGATGATAAGAGAGGCGGAAGCAGATATAGGGGTAATATCAAAGGGCGGCGCAAAGCCAAAAATTTTCTCAAAATAGCGGAAAACGTAGAGGAGGTTGGCAGCCATGGGAATGATGATGGCAATGGTGAATAAAGCTGTCTGTATCCGCTTTTCGCCAAATTGTTCAAAATATTTTCGCAGGCTTAACAAAACACCTGATATAAACAAAATGATATTAAAGCACTGATTCGCATAAAAAAGAGAGCCGAAGCTATCACCCCAAAAATCGAAGTGAGTATAAAAAAGGTGGTGCAGAGGATTTGTTGCAACTACCAGAAAAAATAGCGCAGAGGTCATGAAAACAGGGAGCATGAGCTTTTTGGGAGGAGGGGTTCCTCTGGCAAATATATAAGCAAACACGATAAAGGCCGTACCCAAAAAGCAGACTCCGGCATATTGGCACACCACAAAGAAAAACTTAATATTAGTGTCCGGCGCAAAGGTTTTGAGGATTTTGGCGATAATCCAAAGAATCAGTATGCCCTGTAATACAAAGAATGAGGATAGCAGGGGGCTTTTAAGCACTTTTAGGTAAATCGCAAGGTTAGTAAGGACAATCAAAAACAGGGCGATAATATGATACAGTGCAATAAAATAAGACTCCATCATAAAGGTCTCTGTCATACATTTTTCTCCCTGATACTACAGCTAAAACTTCATTAATTAATCAGCATTCATGCAACTTGCAGAGATAATCGCAAACGCTTCATTGCGTTATCTCTACAAGATCAATTCAGCAGCTTTCGCTGCAGTGTCAAAAACTATCCGGCACCTTCTCTTTTTAGCTGCAAGTCACTATTCAGATGACTTGCGGCACTTTTTTCCCTAACATGCCTATATTATAATTAAATATGGAAGGTACGTCAATTTTTATTCAATGGGAGGTGAGCCGAATGTTTGGCATAAGTAAAACAGCAACAATGGTTGTAGCCCTTACCGCGGCTGTTTTGATTGCCGGTGCGGCGGCTTTAATTGCTATGAATAACAATAATACAAAAAATACAGGTGCGCAGGCGGTTAACAATGACCAACCAAAACAAGGCGCAGGGGATTATATTCCGGACTTGCCGCCGTTACCGGACGAGAATGGCGATGCTTCAAAGAAGGAGGAAATGGGAATATATGGCGAACTGATTAATGAGCCGCACAATCCTCTAATTTCTGATGCTTTTTACAAAGGTACTGTTACCATTATGGAAAAAGATATATTTGAGGCACAAGCTCAGGTTTCCTCATCCGGTCTAGTTGAGTCTGCATTAATCTCGGAAGAAATTATATTTTATGACAACAGGACGGAAAAATGCTATATCCTAGGCAGACGCTTAAGCTTTACCGGCAATGGCTCTGTCAGAGTTACACATTCGGGCGGAGCTTTCAGCAAAACTGCAGATTTAAGTTCAAATGGAGATATTACAGAATTATACGGTGATCTTATCAAAGACCACGGCAAATATTTTGATTACTCCAAACTTCCATTGAGAATAGACGTAAAAAGCAGCAAAATCTTTACAGTTGCACCAACAAACCGTCAGGATTGGGTGATAACGGTTGTCGGCGACGAAGTCTCAAGCGGACCGCCTGCAATTACTCCGCCTGAAGAGCTTGTGTTAGTCGATCTTGGATTAATACCCGGCAATAAGAGAATCGATATATCAAAGACTTTCAGCAATACCGATTCTTATTTAGATGAAGTGTCTGGTCAGCTTGTAAAACCTTCCGGCACATTTGTATGTGAATACAAACAAATAGCAGAGTGGGAATATATGAAACTAATTGCAGAATATAGTGCTGAAATCAAAAGACTAGAAGAAGAGTATCAATCGGAATTCATCCCCGATTTACCACCATTGCCGGACGAAAAGAGAGATACCGCTGTTGACAATGTGAACGGTCTTGCGTTGCCGCAGGGGTACCCTCAAAATGTGTTGCCCATATCAAACGATGCATTTGTTGTTATTTCAGAAACTGTAGTAAATGAAGGTGGCAAAAATGGGTTTGCTGTTACCCTAAAAGCAAAACAAAATAAAGAGGACGCAATGAAGCTGTACGGTGAGTTAATGAAAACCTCAAAAAACGCTTCTGCTTTTACAATGAACGGCATATCAACAATGACAGGAGAAAAAGACGGTCATGAGTATAATATCATGATTATGGATAACTCTTTGGGAGGTAGCGAAAAGACAATGATACAGATTGTTATCAATCCAATAGAGAATTAGAGTTTAATAATGATGGAGGTTTTATGATGCTTAAATCAATTACAATGTGGGTTCTATTCTTAACATTAGTATTGTTAATGACTTTTTCAGGATGCGGAAGCGACAAAGCAAAGCTGGCAGAACCGGACACAAAAAGCGTTACTGTAAAAGAGACATCCGATACTGTGGAGTCGCTTCCCATGCAAAAGACCGAATCACCTGGACCGTCGGAGGCATCACCGAAAGAGAGTGAGTCAGAAATCTCCGTATCCACGGAGTCGGGCAAAAGCGCTAAATTGCCGGACAGATATCCTTCTGACAAATTTCCTCTTTACGAAGGAAGCTATATTGATAGTGTGATCGAGATGAACGGCGGATACACGCTTATCGCTTTTGGCAAGGACAAGGTAACAAAGGTGATAGCTTTTTATGAAAAGATTTTAGAAGGCGCAAAGGTTACCATGGATACCAAAACCGATGAGAGTCTTACTTCTTTTGGAACGAAGGATGGTTACACGTACAACATGGATGTAGGTAAAAGTGATGAAATGGAAGGTTATGAGACTTCCATCACCATTATTTTGCAACCTTTAAACTAAACCGGCGATAGGAGAGTTATGTTATGAAAAGGTTAATTGCTAGATTTTTGTCAGCAATATTGGTCATATCCATATGTGTGGTTATCATGCCGATAAAAGTAAACGCAGCAGGCTTTAATGTTGCTACATGGAGTGATTTTGTTGACGCATTAAGTCTGTTAAAAGGCTATGGAACGACAATTAACGGAGGTACAATCACTTTAACTGCCAACATCACGTCTGCCTCAGGAGACAAAATTGATATAAAGTCGTTGGAGCAGCCTCTATATATTAATACAGGCAGTTATTCGTTCAACATTCAAAACAGAACTGTTGAGCTTGGAGAAAATGTTGTTATTACAGGAACAAACAGTCCGCCGATAAGGGTAGGCAGCTCAGGGTCAGTAGTTGTAAGCGGCGCAAAAATAGCAAAAACAAGCAAAGCATCGTGGCCAGCTGTTATACAGGTTGAAAACAACGGTGTTTTAGCATTAAACTCTGGGCAAATAAGTGGAAAAATGCGTGGAGTGGTTGTGTTTGACAGCGGCATATTTACAGCAAGGGGGGGATTGATATCTACGACCGACAATAACAGCATCGGTCTGCTTATACAAAACACAGGGCAGGCAACAATATCAGGTACAGCGATGATTGCGGCAAGTGGCAGCAACTGCATCGGGGTTCAGTGTTATGGAAGAGTTACTATAAACGAAACCTCATTTGTTCAAGCCGGCGGCTCCAAAGCTGTCGCGATATGGGTGAGTGAATCCGGTACACTTACATTTAATGCAGGCAGAGCTGAGGCTCTGGGGAATCTGTCAACCGGAATAGTCAGCTCCGGAAACAGTAAGCTGTATAATGTGAATATTACGTCTGAAAGTGTGGGAATGAGTGTCACGGGAGGACAAACATACTTCATGAGCGGATTTGGCAGCATAATTGCCGGAACAAAGTACGGGCTCGTGTGCAAAGGCATGTTCAATCAATTCGGCGGATCGATATCAGGCTATGAGAGCGGTATATATCTTGGCAATGGTGGCAACGCTGTAATTTATAACGGAAAAATAACTTCATATAACCTCGGAAGTGATGGAATTCATGTTGAGAGTTATCCTGTTGATCCGTCTATGATTATCTACAGTGCGGTAGAATGGAACAAACGCATCAGAAAGTCAGGGCTGCAAAGAAAGATACACCAGATTGATTCCTTTGAAGTGATAGGGCCAACCTCCCTTTTTTTGACAACGGGGCGAGATAACAATGCTACATTTACCGTTAAGGGAGTAGAGAAAAACGGAAGTCTAATAACCATGCAGGATTTACTTGGTCCAAGCGGGAGTTTTTCTATGTCGGGAGGGAACAGTGTTCTCTATACTGTTTCGGGAAATGCTGTCACATTCAAGCCAACGGTTACCGGAAGCGGCATACTAAGTATTCAGGATTCTATAACCTACAACAAGATGTCAAGAGTTTCAGTAACAGTTGGTACTCAAATGCTGTTACCGGTTGCCGTTCCCGTGGCAAATCCGGCTGGTGGTACCTTTGACACTCAACAGAGCATTGTGTTGTCCTGCTCTACTGCAGGAGCAAAGATTTACTATACAATCAATGGTGCTGAACCCACAACGTCGTCCACCATTTACGCCACCCCTATATCCCTTGCCGCTACCACTACAATAAAGGCAATTGCGGTAAAAAGCGGCATGACAAACAGCCCGGTAATTACGAAAACGTATACGGTTTCTACAGAAAGTGTAGTCCTATCCATGTCCAATTTCACAAAGATGCGCACATACACACGAGGCATGTTTACCGATGTTGATGAGAAACTTTGGTATGGCTTTGATAGGAACAAGGCCATTGCTGATGCTTATGAATACGGCCTCATGGTGGGAGACAGCGCCTCTACCTTCAATCCGACCGGGAACGTGAGCATTGCAGAAGCGATTACAATGGCGGCAAGAGTACGCAGCATCTATACCACCGGCGCTGGTGATTTTACGCCAAGCAGTCCCTGGTATCAGACGTATGCGGATTACGCTATTGCTAATGGCATTATCAAAAGCTATGATTTCAGCAACTATGGCAGGGCGGCAACGAGGGCTGAAATAGCATATGTTTTCTCTAATGCTTTACCGATATCCGAATTTGCCGAACAAAATACTGTAAATAGTCTCCCTGATGTGACAAGCACAACCCAATACTACTCATCTATTCTTTTGCTATATAAATCAGGTGTTTTGAGTGGAGTTGACGCAGCGGGGACATTCCACGCCGGCAAAAATATTTCCCGGGCCGAAGCAGCCGCCATCATCAGCAGAGTGGCAGTATCGAGTAAAAGAGGCACTAGGAAAGTGTTTTAGAAAACCGATTCATCGAAAAGCAGCACTCAGTTTTTGGTTTATCCGGGTTGAGTGCTGTTTTCAAACCCATAAGCTATATGCCGGAGGATAAGAAATGGACTATTATGGAAGGAAGACTGATTGTTGTTGGGTAGTTTGATAATGAGCCCAATTCACTCCTTGCCTGTTCAGCCTGTACCCATCTTGCATAACTCATGGCATATTAGTCAACCAAAAGCATCGGTATTAGGTGATCGCACCTGAGCTAACACAACCAATTTAAACATTCGTGTCGTTGAAGAAGTAAAACGCAAAGCTGAAGCCATATTTAACAAGCTTGGTCTTAATGTGTCTACTACCATGAATATGTTTTTGCGTTACTCAGTTCGCTATGGCGGTATTCCTTTTGACCTCCGTTTTGAAATGCCCAATGAAGAAACACAAACGGCAATCGATGATGTCAATAACAATCGCAGCATGAGCAAAACCTTTGATAGTGTCAACACCTTAATGGAGGATCTAAATGCGGTACTTCTGTACAAGCTCAAATAATTTTATAAGGTCAGGTCGGTGCTGTTTACACCAGTCAGTAAGCAAAATCAAGTAACCGTACCCAAGGACAGTATGAAGTATTTGGAACAGGCAAGGCTCAACGGCCGGGAGCTTGTGAACTATTAGTGAATGCTATGCTATTATAGGGACATAGCTTTTGATCACGTCTGAAATCAAGGCGTGACCCGATTCGTTTGGGTGTATCCCGTCTTCGCAGTAAAGGCTGATATAATTTCTGGCTTCCAAAAACGCCCTTCGAATATCGATAAGAGGAATTTGCTTGATTGCGGACAACTTAACCACTGCGAGATTATACATTTCATGCCACCTGTATATGTGTTCAACATCACCAAGCCAACGTAAAATATTTTCTGCATTAAGGCCTTTTGAAATCCAGGCAAAATATCTGGGTGCGTTAAGTGGAGGCAGGGAAAAAAGAACTGGCTGGCTGCCGCTTGCCACAACGCTGTCTATGATGTCTGAATAATGGATTTGAAAGTCAGCAATAGGCGTTTTTGCCATATGTTGATCGTAAGGGCGTTCTGATATGGCAGCCCAGTCAAAATCACAATCGTTGCCGCCAAATTCCAGAACTGTATATTGATATCGCGACAACTCTGCCGCATGCCGTTCTATTAATTTTTTACCTGCGGTTACGGTACATCCGAACTTTGCATAATTATCCACCGTAATGCCTGTGTTCTTGCCTAAAATATTAATAAAGCTGTTTTTTAAGAAGGTATATCTACCTCGCAGGGTGTCAAAAACGATACCCTTTATTATTGAATCACCAAATACACATATGGACTGCAGCATTATTATCCCGCCTTTATCAAAGTTATTATCTGATGTGATAATCAATATTATATTATCCAATAATGGAAATGTCAATATTATTATCAAACTTTTGCAGGAGTATTTGCAAAATGCTCTGAGGAGTAGTAAAATATTATGAGAATTGATTATTAAGGGGGAGAGGCAATGGACAAACTAGTTCAATTAAAGGTAAAGCTGTCGACGGAGCGTCCGGTATCATGGGCTGAATTCCCTGATATAGGTCTGTACATGGATCAGGTTGTATCTTATATGCACAGGCAGTCAATTAATTTTGAAGAAAATGGGCAAATGACCTCGGCAATGGTAAATAATTACATTAAAGATAAACTGCTACCGCGTGCAGATGGAAAAAAATATTCCCAAGAGCATTTGGCAGCATTGACAGAGATATGTCATTTAAAACAGGTGTTATCAGTGCACGATATCGGACTCCTCTTGAATCAGGAGCTAAAAGCAGGTAACCCCGAGAAATTTTACTGCAAGTTTATACAGATTTTGGATAAAGCACTGGCAAAAACGGCAGAGCAGATAGAACCAAACTGGGAGGTTGAGGCCATTTCAGACATGGCGCTCCGTTTTGCCGTTTCCAGCTACTGTTATAAGCTTGCCTGTGAAAGACTGCTTGAAATAATAAGGAGCAAAGTGTTATCAGAGGAGCCGAAAAAGCCCGAAAAAAAGCCTGACAATAAACAGGAAAAGAAG
>CAYGHY010000067.1:0-4112 GCA_964349435.1 uncultured Oscillospiraceae bacterium | reverse complement strand
ATCAGAGGAGCCGAAAAAGCCCGAAAAAAAGCCTGACAATAAACAGGAAAAGAAGTCTGACAGTAAACAGGACGATAAACCGGAAAAGAAGCCTGACAGTAAACAGGACGATAAGCCGGAAAAGAAGCCTGACAGTAAACAGGACAAAAAGCAAGATTAAAATATGGTTGGCTGCTTGTTTTTATTATGAAAGGAGCGAATTTAGGGAATATGAACATGGAAAAGACTTGTACTTATGGAGAACCCATAGAGAATATCATCCAGAGGAGAAAATCTGTCCGCACATACTCCAGAATGCCGATTCAGTCAGAGGTTATAGAAAAACTGCAAAAATATTTTCAACAATTAAAAGGGCCATTCCCAGTAGCAGTTCGCTTGGAAATAATCAATAAGTTAAAAATTAAAGCCGATGCAAAAATCAAACTTGGGACATACGGTATCATTCAAGGAGCATCGTGCTTTATCGCCGCAGCTGTCGAGAAGAAGGAGCATAGCTTGGAACAGCTCGGGTATATGTTTGAAGATCTTGTTCTTTATATTACTTCTCTTGGCCTTGGGACTTGCTGGCTCGGAGGTACATTCAATAAGCAAGGATTTTCAAGGGCAATGCAGATAAAAGAGGATGAATGGCTTCCGATAGCTACACCTGTTGGCTGTGAAAGCCAGAAGCGAAGCCTTATTGATATGTTTATGAAACCCAACCCTAATGTAAAAAAAAGAAAACCCTGGAATGAGATTTTTTTTAAGGAAAGCTTTAACACCATTTTGGACATGACTGACGCAGGTATTTACACTAAGCCGCTGGAGATGTTGCGGCTCGCTCCGTCTGCTTCCAATAAGCAGCCATGGAGAATTATTTTAATAAACGGGAATTTCCGTTTTTATCTAGCCCATGATTCTGTCTATGCAGCTGTATTTCCATATGATATCCAAAAGATTGATATGGGAATTGCAATGTGTCATTTTGAGCTTACTGCGAATGAAGTGGGATTGAGAGGCAAGTGGGATATAAACACACCGGTCCCGGATGATGTGCCAAAAGGGTGGGAGTACATAATAACCTGGGTTCCGATTGCTTATTAGAAACCCTGTGTGGTAAAATTAGAATAAAATAAAAAGGTGAAATTTATGGTTGAGATTATCAGGGTTGGCAGCGAGGCGGAGATGAAACTGGTCCATGATATCAGGATGGAAGTATTCGTCAGGGAACAGGGTGTGCCTGTAGAACTGGAAATGGATGAATTGGACGATGAAGCAGTTCATGTTCTGGCTTATTTGGACGGCGAGCCGGCAGGCTGTGGCAGGCTGTTACTAAAAAGTGAATTGGCCAAGCTGGGCAGAGTCGCCGTGAGAAAAAACATGCGCAGACATGGTCTTGGTTCAGGCATATGTAAATTGTTGATTGCCATAGCTAGTAATAATGGCGCTAAAAGAATATGTCTCAATGCACAGCTTACATCTGTAGCATTTTATACAAGCCTGGGTTTTGAAAAAGAGGGTGAAGTTTTTATGGAAGCAGGGATAGAGCATATAAAGATGGTTAGCACAAATGCGGAGGTGGAATCTAATGAACGCATCAGATGAACAAGAATTGAAAGGGCTGCTCAAGAAATGCGGTTATAAGTTAACCGGTCAAAGAGGTGCAGTGCTTGAAGTGTTGGTCAAATACAGTGGCAAGCATTTGAATACTGAAGAAATTTTCAAATATGTCAGGGATGCGAATCCGGAGATAGGGCTGGCAACTGTATATCGTACGCTTACACTGCTTGAGGGAATAGGACTTGTAATGAAGATTGACCTTGATGATGGTTTCAGCAGGTACGAGCTGGCTCGACAGAATGAAGACCACCGTCATCATCACCTCATTTGCAACAACTGTGGAAGCATATCAGAAGTTGAGGAGGATTTACTTGACTCGCTGGAGGAACAGATACTGTCGAAAAACAACTTCCTGGTAAAGGATCACAGAGTTAAATTTTATGGTTTATGCAGTCATTGCAGAAGTTCATAACAAATAAATTGCCCTAATTAGGGTTTGAGGATGTTTTTATAGGGAGGAGCGTCTAGTTTGCAGCTTAGCTGTGCAATGAGTATGATTGATGGCTTCCTCCAAATAATAAAATGAAAGCTCAAACATTTTGTAGCAATGTACCTCTTAAAAATCCTACACCCCTCTGAAATAATGCCCTTTTGTAAAGCCGCCTACCCTGGTCCTTGCGGCCAGTCCGCTGTGTGTCGCCGCACCTCTGCTATCACCGGATGCCGCAGCTCTGTACATCAGTATAAGCTCTTTAATTACATCGACTGGCTCCTCCCAGATGTAGAGCCTGAAAAGTCCTACACCTGAAGACTTTAATCCTTGCAGACTGTCAGGTACAAATAGCACCTTTGAATTCAGAAGCGTGCATTGACAGTCAAGCCTGTCGCTTAAAACCGGAAACTCCGCACCAAGTCTGTCCTGCAGCATATAGCTGCCTTTGCTGCAGACGCCTTTGCAGTCTCGTGAATTCTCAAAGCCGCCCCCTATACAACCTACAGGGCAGTACTTACTGGTCATCAGCGGCAGCCGGCCATAAACAGCTGTTTCAATAATCGGTGCATTGCCAGGCGCGCTTCCTGACATATACTCAAATCCGGCAATCTGTGTACTAATCTTAGCCAAACGAGCAATTTGCTGCATTGTCATTTCAATAGAAAGCGCAACACTCTCAAGCCCCATCCTTGCTGCTTCCCTAAGTGAAAGAGTATTAAACAGGTTCATGGAAATATCGCCTGCCAGTCTCAGATTGTTTATTTCTTTAAGCTTGTGAACTGTCCCTAAATTACCAACAAGTATTCCATTTATCCCATGCCTGCTGAAATATCTTTCTTGTACGCTTTCCGCATTTACCGTTTCAGCCTTTTCTCTTTCAGATACATTCAGAAATTTGTCAATCAGTATGTCACAGTTGACTCCGGTCACTGTCGGCAGCCAGCCAAATACCTCTGAGCCTGCCTCTCTTAAAGCAGCTGCGGCACTTTTGAAGCCTTGCCTGTCAAATGCAGCAAGAGGAAGATAAATCCTGTCCGCACCAAGTTTGGAATAATCGATGTTCTGATACCATTTATAAAAATAAAGGGATAATGCTGGCGCTATAAAGCCGGCAGCAGAGGCAGGGCAACCGGCAGAAGATGTGGTGGCAGTCGTGGCAGTTGCGGCAATCGTAGCAGTCGTGGCAGTTGCGGCAATCGTGGCAGTTGCGGCAATCGTAGCAGTCGTGGCAGTTGCGGCAATCGTGGCAGTTGCGGCAGTTGCGGCAGCCCCAGTCACATTTGTTCCTTGCAGTACTTGCCGAATGCGCCCGCCAATCCCATTGCTGCTGCGCAAATTCGCGTACCTGTCAGCCCTTAGATTTAACAATTTGTCAAGGACAAGCCTTCTGACCTCGTTTATTTCGCTAACAGGAAGAGAAAGACCCGACTCAAGCTCTATTTGAAGATCAATAAAAGTAAAAGGTGTAGCACCCGTTTTCCCCAGTTGCTCTCTTAGTCGTTCCCCGGTCAGGGGCCTGTTAATAGCTGCTTCAGGAAGAATAGTACCCACAGCCGATGCATCGTGCCCGCCACCGTCCTTCACTGCAACCATCAACGGTGTTCCGGACTTCAAAGCTGCATGACCCCATATTTCTATCCGTTTTATGTTATTACCCGTGAAGGATTCACGAGCAGCCTTGCACAGCTCCGCGTCCATGGTTTTGTATATTCCATCCCCGGATGTGATATTTCCTCGAAAACTTCCTATAGTTACCTGCTCGCCTCGCCCAGCAGTTTTCAAGCTGATATTGCCTTTCTTCACAGTTGTGACGATTCCTCCGGGGCCGTTGGACACACCTATCCATATTTCTAATCCATCACCCACAGACAGTTTATTTTCGAGTCTTACATCCACAGATTGCATTTTTTCATCATAAGCTATAACACTTCCGAGGTAAATGCCGCTATTATTTGGCTTCTCAATGCTCATGATACCGCTGCCGGTCCTTCCCTTCAAATAGCCGGTTGAAAATCCTCCTCTATTGAAAATCTGCAAAAGATCATGCATGTCTTCGGCGGCAACCTGCAGCTTATCGCCA
>CAYGHY010000066.1:11279-13926 GCA_964349435.1 uncultured Oscillospiraceae bacterium | reverse complement strand
CCATTGTCATGTTCAACTATACTTGTGCTTCTTTGAATTTTTTTAATTAAAATAGCCTGATAAAATGTTAACCTGACCGCATACCGCCAACCCTGTTTTCCCGGAACCATTTCAGAGCAAAATCAACTCCATCCTTCATCTCAAAAAGTCTGCATTCAGCATTGCCTATCTTGCCAATTTTCACAGTTCCCGCTTCTTCAAATGCCTTTCCGAGCAATTGAAAGTCGTCGCTGTTATATGCAAAGTCATCAAACCATTTCCAGGTCCTTTGACCTTTTTCAAGCATTGCTGTCCCCATACGCTTTACAGGCATCCCTTCTAGTAGTGTTTCCGCAAGATGAAAGCTTGTGCAGGAATCATACCCCACTCCCAAAAGAAGCACTTTTGCATTCATGGCATACATTTTGCCTAACGGAGATCCCATCCCAAACTGAGGGCTCAGCGAATGCCCACATGTAATGTGCTCTGCGTACCGCCCTTTTGCACAGAAAGACACCTGAGGATGATTTGAACGAATCACGCCGGGAAATGTCCTGAACAATTCTGCAATACGTCCCATGCCCCGGGTTGGCGTAAGCTCAGGCTCATATGCTGGCATATTATCATATATGACTTGTACCCAATCTTTTGGAACTGGCGGATTCTCCCATTCAGCAGGATCACTCCAATCTCCACTGTGCGCAGGCATAACCAGCGTACCACCATTTTTTAAAGTATCCGATGCTCCGATAGTTTCCAATAAGGTCGCCACAACGGCCTGAGCACCACCGCAAACCCATCCCAGGCTTGACATGGACGAATGTATCAGAAGTGCGTCAGCACTATTAACACCTAGCTTTATCATTTCCTGATACAAGGAATGCATTGAAATTGGATTTCTTGATGCCTTAATGGTGCCCTCTTCACTCATGTTATTCACCTCCTGAGATGATTTCACCTGATACTTTTTTATCAGCCTGTAGAACAAAATCGAAAAACTCCGGGGTATGGTGTTCCTCTACGGGCTTCCTTGGGGCTATCATATTCGCTGAGGCATATTTCCTGGTACTTCACCGTTCTCCGTAAGCGCTCGGTAAAGAATATTTCATGTATGACCGGAAGCTTCTGGTAAAGCTTAGTCTTTGCGCATGGCTTGTATTGTCCGAAAATCCTGTTTTACCATTACACAAACTCACTTTTCACTTGGAAATTGGCTTTGATATGAAATTCCCTGAAATCAACAGCGCTATCCAAGACATATTGGAGCATAAAGATAATTTTGGCTGGGAGTTGAGTAGCCCGAGGGAATTTCACCCTCAGGCTCTCTCCGAACCGGACGTGAACCTCTCGACTCATCCGGCTCTCATTAACACACTTTGAACGATTTCCAATATTCAAACAATGATAGTAACTGCTTAGTGCTGTTCAGATGGATTGAGGACACGTGGATGGATCTATTTGGCCATTCTTACAATATGATGGTCGTAATAAAATTGTCAGTGTTGACAGCGACATTATAGAGCAATGCCTCGATATGTAGATCATTTCAATGTTCTTGTCCCCTTGGTCCCTGACAACCTGGTGTCGGCAACCCCGTCCCCCTGACACCCTTCAGTTCTTCCAGATCATATGGAGTTTCCTGATATACATAGTAATTCAGCCAGTTGGCAAAAAGCAGGTTGGAATGCGCTCTCCATTTTACTATCGGAGGTGTTCCGGGATCATCGTTTTTAAAGTAATTCTTA
Source organism: uncultured Oscillospiraceae bacterium (assembly GCA_964349435.1). Lineage (GTDB taxonomy): Bacteria > Bacillota > Clostridia > Acetivibrionales > DTU013 > CAYGHY01. Next base: position 12,202 of record CAYGHY010000066.1, on the reverse strand, counting down.
GGCAGTTTGGGTCGCATGCCTCGTGCCATATCTCTGTCGTATTCGGATTTAAGTGTAAGCGGGTCGTATTCCGAGTGCCCTGTAACATAAATCTGTCTGCCCTGCAGTGCCGCTACAATATACACTCCTGCTTCATCGGATTCTGAGAGTATGTCCAGCCCGTCGACTTTCACTATATCCTCCCGCCTAATCTCGGTATGTCTGGAATGCGGAGCGCAAAACGTTTCATCAAAGCCCCTGAGCAGCATAACATTCTGCTTTGTAACCTTGTGTTCAAAAACACCGGATAATTTCTCATGTATCGAATATTTGGGAATACCATAATGGTGATACAATCCGGCCTGCGCCCCCCAGCATATGTGAAAGGTTGAGTAAACATTCTGCAGGCTCCAATCCATAATATCCTTCAACTCTTCCCAATAATTGACTTCTTCAAAGGAAAGCAGCTCAATCGGGGCACCAGTAATGATAAGTCCGTCAAATTTTTTATCTTTAACTTCGCTGAAAGTATTATAAAACTTCAGGAGATGCCCTTCAGGCGTATTCTTCGATTTATGTGATTCGGGGTGCAGAAAGGTAACATCCACTTGAATGGGTGTATTGCCTAACAGCCTAAGCAGCTGTGTCTCTGTAGCGATTTTTGTTGGCATCAGGTTAAGCAGAGCTATGCTCAGCGGCCTTATATCCTGTTGCTGTGCTCTTGCCTCAGTCATGACAAATATATTTTCTCCGGCCAGCACCTCTGCCGCCGGCAAACTATCGGGTATCTTAATGGGCACTTATTTTCCGCCTTTCATACATCATAGAAATATCTTCAAAAATCAAGTTTTCTAAAGGGGACGTTCCTCGCAATGGACTTTTCAGGAGCGTCCCCTAACATTATACCACAATTATTTTTCTGCTGCATTATTCAACTTGCCCGC
>CAYGHY010000066.1:8672-11179 GCA_964349435.1 uncultured Oscillospiraceae bacterium | reverse complement strand
TTTACTTTTGTTGTAAATTAATCTTGTGACGAATTTCTGTATATATTTCGTCATTTGTTCCATATAATTGAAAACATCCCTTTTACACTTAGCCATATGGCAATAAATGAGCAGGCATTAGCAAAAAATGACGAGATTTTTCGGCATAAAACTTGTACTATAGATTATAAAAGCATCCACACAGATACTATAATCACAGAATACATCAAAATACAAAAAGGAGGGTTTCTCATGTTAAAAACACCCGTCTACATGGATGAAAGCCTAAGCTTCGAGGAGCGTGCAAAGGATCTGGCAGCACAGATGACGCTGGGGGAAAAAGTCACACAGATGCTTCACAAGTCTCCTGCTATTCCAAGGCTTGGCGTTCCCGCATACAACTGGTGGAATGAAGCGCTCCACGGTGTGGCAAGAGCCGGTGTGGCAACAGTATTTCCGCAGGCGATAGGGCTTGCCGCCACCTTTGACGAGGATTTGATCTATGAAATCGCCGATGTTATATCAACAGAAGGCAGAGCCAAGTATCACGAAAGCTACCGGAAGGGAGACCGTGATATATATAAGGGTTTGACCTTCTGGTCTCCAAATATCAATATATTCCGGGATCCCAGGTGGGGTCGCGGACATGAGACTTATGGCGAAGACCCCTATCTGACAGGAAGGCTCGGTGTTGCTTTTATAAAGGGCATACAGGGTAATGACAAAAAGTACATGAAAGCTGCAGCCTGCGCAAAGCATTATGCAGTCCACAGCGGACCGGAAAGCGAAAGGCATAGTTTTGACGCAGTCGTATCTCAAAAAGATCTGAGGGAGACCTATCTGCCCGCTTTCAAGGAATGTGTAGAAGAGGCGGACGTAGAGGCCGTTATGGGCGCCTACAACAGAACAAACGGCGAGCCATGCTGCGGCAGCAAAACCCTGCTGAAGGAAATACTGCGTGAGGAATGGGGCTTCAAAGGTCACGTTGTTTCAGACTGCTGGGCTTTAAAAGATTTTCACGAAGGCCACATGGTTACCAAAACCGCACCCGAATCAGTAGCACTGGCGCTTAAAAACGGTTGCGACCTCAACTGCGGAAACATGTATGCGAATCTCCTCATAGCGCACAAGGAAGGCCTGGTGTCAGAAGAGGACATAGACCGTTCCGTCATCAGACTTATGATTACCAGAATGAAGCTGGGCATGTTTGACAAGCCTGAAAAAGTACCCTATTCAAGTATCCCTTACGATATGAACTGCTGTGAAAAGCATAGCGATTTCTCCTTGGAAGTGGCTAAGAAAACACTGGTTCTCCTTAAAAATGAAAACAATTTGCTGCCCCTTGACAAATCAGCTTTGAAGTCAATTGCAGTTATTGGCCCTAATGCTGATAGCAGAAAAGCACTCGAAGGCAACTACTTTGGCACCTCGGACAGATATATTACTGTTCTGGATGGCATCAGGTCAACAGTCGGTAAAGATACCAGAATTTTTTATTCTCAGGGCTGCCACCTTTTCAAGGATAGGGTGCAAGGGCTGGGTGAGCCCCGTGACAGGTTTGCCGAAGCCATATCTGCAGCAGAAAGGGCTGACGTTGTAATCATGTGTTTAGGTCTGGATGCAACTATAGAAGGTGAAGAGGGAGACACTTCCAACGAATATGCCAGCGGTGATAAGCTGCATCTGAACCTGCCGGGGCTTCAGCAGGAACTGCTGGAGAAGGTGTGTGCAACCGGCAAGCCTGTTGTACTAGTGCTTATGTCAGGGAGTGCACTGGCTGTAACCTGGGCTGACAAGCACGTTCCTGCCATAGTTCAGACCTGGTATCCAGGCGGACGCGGCGGTGAAGCGGTGGCCTCACTTTTATTCGGCGACTATAGTCCGTCCGGCAGATTACCGGTAACATTCTATGCCGCTACCGAGGAGCTGCCTGATTTTCGTGATTATGCCATGAAGGGCAGAACCTACAGATATATGAATAATGAAGCGTTGTACCCATTTGGATTTGGTCTTGGTTACACGAAATTCAGATATGAAACCATTAAGATTGCAGACCGTTTCAAAGCAGGTGCTACGGTAAACTGCAGCACAATAGTCAGCAATATGGGGAACCGTGCTTCTGAGGAAGTGGTGCAGCTTTACCTGAAGGATGTGGAGGCAAGCGTTGAAGTACCGAAATGGCAGCTAAGGGGTGTAAAAAAGGTACACCTTGATGCAGGCGAAATGAAAGAAGTAAGCTTTACACTGACACCCAGACAGCTGGCACTCATTGATAATGAAGGCAAAGCAGTTCTCGAGCCCGGAAGATTTGAAATATATATAGGCGGCAGCCAACCGGATGAAAGAAGCATCAGACTAACCGGTACCCAGGTGCAGTCGGCTTCTTTCGAAGTCACAGGCAGCAGGCAGGAGCTGCGGTACTGAGCAAGGTGAACAAGCCGTAAATGCAGAGAGCATAGACCTTAAGTCAGAGACCGGATTTGAGGTTTGCTAAGAAGTTCTGTCAGGGTCATGCTCTCTGCTCTCTG
>CAYGHY010000066.1:0-8572 GCA_964349435.1 uncultured Oscillospiraceae bacterium | reverse complement strand
TCTATATCTGCCCGCCGCCCATCAAAAGCAACACATCCCGCATGATCTTGCAGGCCACGGCTGTGGATATTCCTGATTGATCCAGCCTTGGTGCCAGCTCAACTACATCGGCTGCAACAATATTCAACTCCCTGAAGCTGCATAAGGCCCTCTGCAGCTCGGTAAAAGCAACGCCTCCGGGCTCGGGTGTGCCGGTTCCGGGCATAATGGACGGATCCAGAACGTCCAGATCTATAGTCAGATATACAGGTGTGCCGGTTAGTGCTTCAACCGCCTCCTGTGCTGCCGACAGGTCGAAGAGCCGCATATTTGTATGGCCTTCCCCTGCCCAGATAAATTCCTCTTTCATCCCGCTTCGGATGCCAAGCTGCCATATTCGTCCGTCGCCGACAATATCCCAAATTCTCCGTATTACACCGGAATGGGAAAGCTGTTCGCCCAGATACTCATCTCGCAAATCGGTATGAGCATCCAATTGCAATAGGCAAACAGCCGGGTATTTCTGAAGCACGACCTTAAACGCCGGCAGTGTAACAAGATGCTCACCGCCTATTATAAAAGGTTTTTTTCCTGCATTTGTTATTTGGGCAGTTGTCCTGCTAATTAGCTCTAATGCTGCACTTGTATTGCCAAAGGGCAGCTCCAGGTCTCCGCCGTCACAGACGGCCATATCGGTTAAATCCCGGCCGAGAACCGGGGAATATGTCTCCAGACCGTAAAACTCCGAGCGCATTGCCTGAGGCCCAAAGCGGGAACCCGGGCGATATGTGGCCGTCCCGTCAAAGCCGGCACCGAAAACAACGATTTCTGCTTCGTCAAAGCAAGCGTCGCAACCAATAAAACGCGGCAGCATCAATCCACTCATATTTTAGTATCTCCTGTAAAAAAGTATATTCTCACAGTTTTGTGAACGATAAAACTGGAATCCCATTGAAATGATTATATGCCTATTATGCGATATTTACAATATTCTTGGCGCCCTGCCTTAAAGATAACGAAATATTAAAAACAGAAACATATCGATGTTAAAACTAAAGAAACATATCGATAAACATATATAATTTTAAAATTATTACTCAAATGCTTATATGAACATATGCACATCCCCAATACAAATTTATTCTCAAATTTCAACAATAACCTTGTTTTCAAAGGCACTAAATATAAGTTTTGTAATGTATTTGTTATTAAAACTTCATGTTTTTGTATCTATTTTTAACCATTATGTATGATAATATATTAGTATATTTGTAGTAATTTACTGTGAAAGGAGACCCTGATATGAAAATTAATGTAAAAGCGCTATTATCATTATTGGTTTGCATTATGTTACTTCTTTCTTCTTCGTTCCAGACATTTGCTGAAAAAGGCGCCAGCAAAGATAAATCACGCAGCTTCAAAGATGTGCCAAAGGGATTCTGGGCATATGACGATATTATGTGGATGCTGGACAGAAACATCATTGATGGCATAGGCGATGACCTATTCAGTCCAAATAGCACGGTAACGAGATCACAATTCGCAAAGATGATGGTAAATACCCTCAATCTACAGCGCTACTCGCCAGATACACCATCTTTTCTGGATGTGAAAAAGAATTCCTGGGAATACTCTTATGTTGAGGCAGCAAAGCCATACCTTACCGGTTTCAGGACTTCGAGCGGCGATTACTTCAAGCCATTGCAGGCAGCCGTAAGAGAAGACATGGCTGTGGCTCTGGTTGTAGCGTTGGGTTATCATAATGAAACCGTTGATGAGAGTATTCTCAACAGATTTGCAGATGCCGATCAGATTAATCCAAATCTTAGAAAGCATGTTGCACTGTCTGTAAAGCACGGTCTCATAGAAGGGACTTTACAAAACAATAAAACCCTCTTTGACCCGCTGGGCAATTTGACCCGCGCTCAGGCTGCCAAATTGCTTTACAGGGCTTTCAAATCCTATGATGAAAAAATTACTTATGATGAAACTAAAGTTACATATGCTAGCAACACTTATATCAGGCCCTCTGTTTCAATTTTATCAGACAATAGAAATCTGTTTGTTACCTGGAAAAAAATTGACTCACCCCAGTTGGCCGGATACAAGGTGGTGGTATCCAAGAATGACTCCTCTCCGAAATATCCCGATAACGGCTATCTGTACTATTTAACGGATAAGAATACTACAAGCGTAATTATTGATAATAGAAGCACCTATAATGGCAACAGTGATTTCGGACAATATCTTGTCAAAGGTCATAAATACTATTTTAGTGTCACGGCAGTCTATAGTGACAGAAATGTGGCAGGAAATGCAGTACGGTATGTTTATCCGGGTAATGGCGATGAAGTTCTGTATCCCGCTCCCGCAGTTTATACAACTATTGAAAACGGCAATCTGGTAGTGAGATGGAACAGAATAGCATCGGAAAACCTGAAGGAATACAGAGTCGTTATATCGAAAAACAATACTACGCCAAAATATCCTCAAGACGGTTACCTATATAATATCACCGACAAAGAAAGAACATATGCAGTAATTAATAACAGTACCAAATATAATAATGGCGATTTCGGCAGCTATCTCATTAAGGGTGAAAAATACTACTTCAGTGTAACCGCTGTTTATAAAGACAGGAATGTTACAGGGAATACCCTCCAATGCCTGTATAACGGCGAGGATAATCCGGCGCTGTTTCCGGCTCCTGTTGTGAGTGCTGCATACAATAATGATGGCAATCTTGTAGTAGAATGGAATAAAATTGGTTCACCCCAATTGACAGAGTATAGGCTGGTAATTTCACAGAATAACAAAATTCCCATCTACCCCGCCAATGGCTTCTACAATATTCCCTATGACAAAAGCACCACTTCTGCAGCTGTAGAGATATCCAAACCTTACATGAATGGGGATTTTTCGGCTCTGAAAGATGGCGCCGAGTATTACTTCAGCGTGACTGCTGTCTATAACGGCAACAAGTATATTGCAGGGAATGCAGTTAAAGTTCTGTATTTGCTTCCGCCAAAGAGGCAGTAAGCAATGATTGTTTATTACGCTGTAGTATCGGTTAACCACAAAAAAGCAGGGCAATGTTAAAAACACTGCCCCGCTTTTTTAATATATTCACTGTCCCGTTGAAATACTGCCTGCCTCAAATCCTGTTAACCCCTGATTTCCTTGCTGCCTCAGCAACCGCTTTGGCAACGTTGCCTGCAACTCTCGGATCAAAAGGGACAGGAATAACATAATCTGCATTCAGCTCTTCATCGGAAACAAGTTCTGCAATGGCTATCGCCGCCGCAATCTTCATATCATCATTGATATCGCTAGCTCTTACGTCCAGAGCTCCTCTGAAAATACCTGGGAATGCAAGCACATTGTTTATCTGGTTCGGAAAATCAGAGCGGCCGGTGCCAATTACGCTAACTCCGGCTTCTTTGGCTTCATCAGGCATAATTTCCGGCACAGGGTTGGCCATCGCAAATATAATCGGATCCACTGCCATGGTATTTACCATTTCCTTGCTCAGCATACCGGCAGCTGACACACCGATAAACACGTCCGCACCGATAATGACATCCTTGAGCAGACCCTTCTTTTTGTACAGGTTTGATATGCAGGCCATCTCTGACTTTTCTGCATTCAGATCGCCTCTTCCTTCATAAATTGCGCCTTTTGTATCGCAAAGTATGACCTTTTTCAGTCCCATCGCCATCAGCAGTTTGGTTATCGCTATACCGGCAGCTCCTGAGCCATTAACTACAACTTCAACATCCTGTATCTTCTTCTTTGTAAACTTCAAAGCATTCAGCATGGCTGCCAATGTAACGATAGCAGTACCGTGCTGGTCGTCATGGAAAATCGGGATATCGCATTCTGCTTTCAGACGCCTTTCGATTTCAAAACATCTGGGGGCCGCAATATCTTCCAGATTAATACCACCAAAGCTGCCGGCCAGCAGTTTGACCGTCTGAACAATTTCATCGACATTCTTTGAGCGGATGCAAAGAGGGAATGCATCCACATCACCAAAGGTTTTAAACAGCACGCATTTTCCTTCCATGACAGGCATTCCAGCCTCGGGTCCTATATCTCCCAGTCCAAGCACAGCGGTACCGTCTGTAACAACCGCAACAAGATTCCATCTCCTGGTCAGCTGGTATGAAAGGTTTACATCCTTCTGTATAGCAAGGCAGGGTTCAGCAACACCGGGTGTATAGGCCAGTGAAAGATCCTTTTTATCCTTGACGGGTACTGAACTGATGACTTCAATTTTACCCTTCCACTTACCGTGCAGTTTTAATGATTCTATTCCGTAATCCACTTTGTTTTACTCCTCATAAATAACCTTTTATATATCCAGTCAAGAATAGCAAATATTTCTTATTTAATCAAGATTTTTAAAACATCCTAATCTAATGGCAGCCAACAAAATATCCTATTTGGGGAAGCCTGTAAGAGTGCGCCCATGCTGGGCGCACTAAAAAAAGGCACCGGTTAGAAGAGCCAGTGCCTTTTTAAGCATTACCTTTCAAGAGGGAATTACATTCACGGCTTGTGGTCCACGCTGACCTTGTTCAATGTCAAATTGAACATTTTGACCCTCATCAAGGGATTTATAACCTTCACCTCGAACCGCAGAAAAATGTACAAACACATCCTCTCCGCCTTCTCTTTCAATGAAACCGAAGCCCTTCTCGGAGTTGAACCATTTTACTCTGCCATACATAATAAAAGCACCTCCTAAATGGTCTTTTGAGACTTACTTTGTTTCACTATCTATTATGTAGCCTTAAGCAAAAAGTTATACTATCACTACAGCTAAATAAACATTAATTCATCGGCATTTATGCGCCTTTCAGAAATATCGCGAATGCTTTAACACGATATTTTCGGAAGAATAAATTTTAATATTTCGCTGCGGTACTATACACAATGAAGAAAAGCTTTGAGCCGCAAGTTTCTTTACTTTCAGTAAGCAAAGGCACTCGTTCACTTTACAGCAATATTTAACTGATATAACGTCCGACAAAGTGAGCTGCTTTTTTTTCATATTCGGTTTCATTGGTTTGATATGCCATACCATGGCCTGCGCCTGTGACAATGTATATTTCCTTCTCGGTTTTGCAGACCTCATATAGCTTCCATACCATCTCAATCGGCACAAACGTATCTTCATCTCCATGAATAAAAAGCATTGGAAGTTTATTCTTCCGTATCTGCTTCAATGCAGAAGCTTCATAGAAACTATAGCCCGCCATTATCCTTGTCAAAATGCTAGTTAAGGGCATTAAAGGAAAGTCCGGCAACTTATACATCCGTTTCAACTGATAAGAAAGCTCATCATAAACAGATGTATATCCACAGTCCTCGATAACAGCTTTGACCTGTTCCGGCACATTTTCACCGCTTACCATCATGACCGTAGCGCCTCCCATAGAAATTCCATGAAGGACTATTTGCGCATCTGTTCCGATCCTGCCTATAACTTTTTGAATCCATTGCAGATAGTCTTTCCGATCCGGCCAGCCAAAGCCAATATAATTTCCTTCACTTTGCCCATGCCCCCGATTATCCGGCATGAATACGTTGTACCCTAACCCTTCATAATAAAACCTGGCGAAACTTCCTACATCCACCCATTTGCCGGAATAACCATGAGCAAGCACGGCTGTTTTTGTTGTTGCCGCTTTAGCGGGAATATAATATCCAACCAATTTCAAACCGTCTTCAGATGTCATCTGCCAGGTTTCATAGTCCTGATTCTTCGCCCATTCCACACCACTTTTTACAGCAGGGGTTGTTTGCCCCCCCGCTGTTAATGTATTCGTGTTCTGTGTAAAATCTGATTTTTTGCTTTTGATATGTGGTAAATCCTTGTTATTATATAAGAAATCTTTCGAACTCCGTTTAATAGAAACACTATAAAAATAACAGCTGGCTGCAACAAGGGTGAAAATAGTAATTAGTATTAAACATCCCAGCCCCGTGAATAATAACTCAGCCAAGTTATTCACCGATACTCCCCCTCCCGCTGCTATATATAATGAAAAAGAGATTTGGTATGGCAAGTTTTTTCACTTATATATCATTACATTTCCGGATGCGTTTTACAAAAATTCGCTTTGCCTATAACAATCCTTCAGCTTACAGCACCGTCCCCAGAGCAAACGCCTCCGGCCTTTCACAGGTGCTCAGCAGTTCATAATGCTTACCTTCTCTGGAAGCATCATGCACTCCCTGCATTATATCCAGCACATGATAGGCTACATCACCATTTGCCCTGTGCCTGCCGCCCGACACAAGTGCATGCGCCATATCAGCGACACCTGCTCCCCGGCTGTTTTCGCTGTAGCCGTAGAGCAGTGGTATCTCCTTCCATTCGTTCTTACTGCCCATTCTAAAAAACACCGGACCTCCGAAGGTATTGGGATCAGGGACCATCAGAGACCCCTCACTGCCATATATCTCTATGCGAGGTAGGTTTGCACTCCATATATCAAAGCTGGTGATAACAGTCGCCACAGCTCCGCTGTTAAAATCCAGAATACCGGCTACATGAGTCGGCACTTCCACATCTATCACCTTGCCATATTTAGGTTCGCTGGTGATGATTCTCTGTGGGAACGAAATCCTCGCAGAACCGGTAATCCGCTTTACTGATCCAAGTAATGAAATCAGCGCCGTAAGATAATAAGGACCCATATCAAACATCGGGCCGCCGCCCACCTGGTAATAGAACTCAGGTGACGGATGCCAGCTCTCATGTCCGCGGCAGGTCATAAAAGCTGTAGCTGCCACAGGCGTTCCTATCCAGCCGTCATCTACAAGCTTTCTGCAGGTCTGAAGTCCACCGCCCAAAAAAGTATCCGGTGCGCTACCCACATACAAACCCTTCTCTTTAGCCAGCAGCATCACCTTCTTACCGTCTTCCCTCGTTGTGGCAAGCGGTTTTTCGCAATATACATGCTTCCCGGCTTTCAAAGCCGCAAGGTTGATTTCCGTATGAGCCGCCGGTATCGTCAAATTGACAACAATCCTGATATCAGGATCCGCCAGCAAATCCTCTACAGAGCAGGCCTTTGGCACATTAAACTCCTTTGCCTTTTCTGCCGCACGCTCCAAAATCAGGTCGGCGCAGGCTGCAACTTCTGTAACCTGAAATGTCTGCGTCAAATTCTTAAGATAAATCCCACTAATATTTCCACAGCCGACAATACCTACCTTTACCCTATTCATTTCATTCACCGCTTTCGTTAATTTTTTCTTAGAAATTCTACTTATTCTCTTAAAACATTTTTGCTTCGCTTTTAAATACATCTATATTCAGCCCGTCCCGTACAGCATTATCTTTACCTTCCGCCGCCCACAGGAAGCCTCTCCGCATAAGCTCCAGTGCGGAGGGTATCTCAAAAATGTCTGCGTGATGCCCCAGCGAATTGTAGAACACGCGTCCATGTCCCCATCTTTTCGTCCAAACCAAAGGCACATCCACCTGGCCATTTGAAGAATGATACCAACTGACTACAGGAAATCGTGTTGTAGCCAATACCTCAATGGCAGGGTCAACATGCACATAATACTGCTCACTCTTTACATCAAAATCCTCTATACCTTCAACGATAGGACTGGAGGCTCTGCGCATGTTCACGGTATAATCGACACCGTCACCTCCCGGATGAGATACCCACTGGCCTCCGGTCATAAACTGCCATTCAACACATTCCCGGAAGGAATCACACATACCGCCATGGCACCCTGCAATTCCTACGCCGGAAGCAACGGCATTAACCACCGGTGTTACCTGCTCTTTTGCTATTTTGCCCATCGTCCAAACCGGTACAATCAGATGCAGCGACTTCAGCTTCTCAACATCCAGAAACGCATCCAGGGTATCGCTGACCTCCACTTCGAATTTTTCCTCCGCCAGAACCTTCCGGAATATCTCCGAAACCTGCACCGGCTCATGCCCATCCCAACCACCGTGTACAATCAATGCTTTTCTCATCGGCAAACCCTCCTATGTCATGTTATGCTACCTTTCACCATGATTATATTAGAATGGCACATTTAATTCTCGCCATAATATTGTTTTAAATGGACATCTTTTGCTTTTTTATCTGTACGCTTCTGCTAAATCAAAAGGCAATGCTCTATTTTTATAAAGGTTCCATATAAAAAACCCCGATATATAATACCGGGGTTCCTATTGCTGTTCAGCTTTATGCTAAAGTCACAAGGACTTTAATTACATAGCTCTAGCTACATTTGCTGCCTGGGGTCCCTTAGCACCCTCAACTACATCAAACTCTACTTCAGCACCTTCTTCGAGGGTCTTAAACCCATCCATAGTTATTGCCGAAAAATGAACGAAAACATCATTTCCGTTGTCTCTTTCAATGAAACCAAAACCTTTCTCAGCATTAAACCATTTTACTCTTCCTCTTTCCATTACAAAAAACCTCCTGAATTTAACTTAGATCTGGACACATTTCGTGCATTTCCCCAGACCTTTATCAGTTTAACACATCCTTTCACAGCTTGTCAATATTGAAGATTACATAATCCAATCAATTTGCCTCCATAAAAG